>JAPORB010000002.1 GCA_026710425.1 Gammaproteobacteria bacterium | reverse complement strand
CTCCCATGTCAGGCATACCACCACCAGCGGGAGCAGCTGGCTTCTCTTCCGGCAGTTCGGAAACCATGGCCTCGGTCGTGATCATTAGACCGGCAATAGATCCAGCAGCTTGGAGGGCAGTCCTTGTAACTTTGGCCGGATCAATAATACCCATTTCCAGCATGTCGCCATATTCTCCAGAAGCGGCATTGAAACCAAAGCTGCCTTCACCTGCCTTAACCTTGTCCAATATCACTGAGCCCTCTTCGCCAGCGTTCTCAACAATCTGACGCAAGGGCGAGGTAACGGCTTTTAGAAGCAGACTGATACCCACGTTCTGGTCTTCATTGTCGCCCTGTAGCCCTTCAATAGCCTGCAAAGCCCTCACAAGGGCAACACCACCACCAGCTACCACACCTTCTTCATTAGCAGCACGGGTGGAATGCAAAGCATCTTCAACGCGAGCCTTCTTTTCCTTCATCTCGATTTCAGTACCAGCACCTACCTTGATGACAGCAACACCACCTGCGAGCTTGGCTACACGCTCCTGTAGCTTCTCGCGGTCATAATCGGATGAGGTTTCCTCAATCTGAGCACGAATTTGATTTACCCGGCCCTCGATATTCTTCGCCTGCCCGGCACCATCTATAATCGTGGTGTTTTCCTTGGAGATTTGAATCCGCTTGGCACTACCCAAATCCTCAACATTTGCACCCTCAAGGCTTAAGCCGACCTCCTCTGAAATTACAGTACCACCAGTCAAAATGGCGATGTCTTCCAACATGGCTTTGCGGCGATCACCAAATCCGGGTGCCTTTACAGCAGCCACCTTGACGATACCACGCATATTGTTCACCACCAGAGTGGCCAGTGCTTCGCCTTCCACATCCTCGGCAATCACCAGCAGGGGTCGACCAGCCTTGGCAACGCTTTCCAGCAGAGGCAACATGTCGCGGATGTTGGAAATCTTTTTGTCAAATAACAGGATAAGCGGATTTTCCAAATCAGCCATCATGTTGTCCTGATTATTGATGAAATAGGCAGAAAGGTAACCGCGATCGAATTGCATGCCTTCTACAACATCCAGTTCATTTTCAAGACCGGAACCATCCTCCACTGTGATCACACCTTCTTTACCAACCTTGTCCATGGCGTCAGCAATAATCTGACCCACTTCCTCATCAGAGTTGGCGGAGATAGTGCCTACCTGAGCAATGGACTTGGAGTCCTTACAAGGCGTAGAAAGATTGCCCACTTCGGCCACCATAGCAGTCACCGCCTTGTCAATACCGCGCTTAAGGTCCATAGGATTCATACCTGCCGCCACTGATTTCAGCCCCTCATTGAGGATGGACTGCGCCAGTACCGTGGCAGTGGTAGTGCCGTCACCGGCAACGTCTGAAGTCTGGGATGCCACTTCCTTTACCATTTGGGCACCCATATTCTCAAATTTGTCATCAAGTTCGATTTCCTTGGCAACGGAAACGCCATCCTTGGTCACGGTGGGTGCACCAAAGGACTTATCCAATACCACATTCCTGCCTTTCGGTCCGAGCGTAACCCTGACTGCATCGGCAAGTACGTTTACACCCGCCAGCAGTTTCTGGCGCGCTGGATCGCCAAATTTTACGTCTTTAGCCATTTTTGTAATTCCTGTCTTTAATGATGGAAGTAATGTAAAACTGAGTCTGAATCAGTGTCTGATCCAATGCCAAATGCTTGCTGCATCAGGACTCGATTACGCCGTAGATTTCACTTTCACTGAGAATGAGTAACTCTTCTTCACCGATCTTGACTGTGTTGCTGGAATACTTGCCAAAAACCACGGTATCACCAACTTTGACATCCACGGGCTGAGTCTCTCCATTGTCTTGACGCTTGCCGGGGCCAACGGCGAGCACCTCACCTTGGGCTGGCTTTTCGGTGGCAGAACCGGGCAACACAATGCCCCCTGCTGTGGTGGTTTCTTCTTCCATGCGTCTTACGACGACACGATCTTGTAAAGGCCGGATGTTCATTTCATAGCTCTCCTGAATCATGGAAATTGGTAAAGTTCTCTATGTACTGATGGCCTTCTCTGCGGAAGCCGCAGTGGCAGCCACCTCCCTCAATGCACACTGCCAATTGCCCAAGGGCCGATGTCAGCGGTTTGCGATTTAACGCTATGTGGGGATTAACCGCAGAATTTCAACACCTGTTGACCGTGCGGAAGGACTTTTTTGCCTCACTCAGTTAAAATAATCCATATCTTGCTGATATACATAGAGAAATGTTGTCCCTAATCAGGTTACTCAGAACTGCATTTCGGCTTGTCCAGGACCGAATCGGCGTGGTTAGTGAACTCACCCTCAACGGTAGTGCCCCGCCTCGGCGGCGATTGGTAAGAACCGGACCAGGTTTCAAATCCGGTTCCACCAACCCTGACGGAGCGAACCACTCCGGCACTGATAAGTCGGCTAGCCAAGGGGCGGCGCATGGGGCCACATAAGAAAATGAATCCAATGGTATCGGTCAGAAAACCTGGGGTCAGCAGCATGGCCCCAGCAGCGGCAAGCATCATGCCTTCAAGGATTTCCTGAGCCGGCAATTCACCAGATGCCAAGCGACTGCGAGCCCGTAACAGAGTAGAAAATCCCTGTTGCTTAAGTATTTGAACTCCCACAACAGCTGTCAGGACCACTAGCGATAGCGTCCACAAGCCCCCGATTCGGTCACTGACCTCAAACAGCAAAAGCATTTCAAGCAAAGGTACCAGCAGAAAGGCCAGAAATAAGAATCGCATCACCGTCTCCCCTGTCATTTTTCAGGCTACAACTCTATCATGACATCCAGGCGAGTGGGGTGCCATGTATTATGAAATCAGCACCGACCAAACAGGAACGAATCTGGCAGGTCGTCCATCAGATACCCCGAGGTAAGGTGGCAAGTTATGGTCAGGTTGCCAGATTGGCAGACCTTCCCGGCTATGCCCGTTATGTAGGATATGTAATGAAAAATCTGCCCGCCGCAACCACGCTGCCCTGGCACCGTGTGGTGAACTTCAAAGGTCAAATCTCCTTTCCAGTCAACAGTGAAGCTTACCAAAGGCAGAAATCCCGGTTGCAAAAAGAAGGCATAGTCTTTACCAAAGGCAAAGATAATGGCGCAGAAAGTTTTTCAATGCGCAGATTTGGCTGGCTTCAGGACGAGGATTGAGTCTCCTCATTGACAGTATAGTTTTCCATTAGTTTGCCTACCCATAACAACAGAACAAGACCTGGAATTACCATCAGAGTGGTCAGAACAAAAAAGAACACCCAGTTGCCATTAAGAAAGTCAATTATAAAACCACTGCCTGCCGCCAGGGTTGTGCGCCCAAAATTTGAAATTGATGACATCAGCGCATACTGGGTTCCGGTGTAGGTGCGGCTGGTAAAGTAGGAAATGAATGAGATAAAAGCCACGGCGGCAAATGCCTGAAAAAAGTTGTCGATAAGCAAAGTAAACATCAACAGATTTACATCAGGGCCAACCACGGCGATAACAGCAAACAGAAGATTGGCAACTGCCATGGCCACACCAGCAACAAACAAACCGCGAATAACTCCATAATGGGTGTTGATTATGGCCCCGAGGATGGAATACAACACCGTCATCAAACCACCAAAAAACTGCTGATAAAAGCCAATCTGATCACGGGTAAAGCCGATTTCAACATAAAACACCAGCGACATACGCCCCAACATGGCCTCCCCTAACCGGAAGACCACCAACAGCAGCAGGATCGAAACCGCCAGTTGCAGTCCACAGCGTTGGAAAAATTCACGAAAGGGACCTGCTACATAAAGGGTAAACCACTCACTCGGGCGGCGGATCCGCTCCGTTGCGACTGTGACCGCCACAATACCCTCACTAACGGGCATGGGAGTCAAAGGGGCGAGCAGGATCAGCACAAGGTAAACACCGATCATGCTGCGATACACCATCGGCCAGGAAAATCCGATGGTTTCACCACCCAAAGCCAATGCCGCAGCTCCTCCAACAAAAGTCCAGCCGGCATAGAAACCGACCGTATTCATGGCTGCGGCATAGGGCATCTTGGCATCCATTTCCTCCCTGGCAAACAGATTGATACGATAGGCATCAATGGAGATATCCTGGGTTGCGGACAGAATAGCAATAGTTAGTGCCAGCAGACTGACCGCCAGCAGATTGTCCGAAGGAGAGGTAAAACTTATCAGACCCAGGCACAAGGCAATAAGGCACTGACAGAGCATAATCCAGGAACGACGCTGACCGAATCGGGACTGCAACAGGGGCAGACGGAGACGATCAACAAACGGAGCCCAGACCCAGTTTATTGCATAGACTGTGGCGATTGCGCTGATGAAGCCGATAGTGGAACGGGAAAATCCCGACTCCTGCAACCACAATGTCAATACCGTGCCATGCAAGACCCAGGGAAAGCCCTGACTGAAACCAAACAGGAGTACAGCCAGAAAGCGCCTATCTCTCAGTTGCGCAATGGACTGCCTGAAGGATGGAGTGTGCGAACCCAATTTTATCGGGACAGCCGTTACGGGCTTCTCTGGTGAGGGGGAAAACTAATCTCTGAAATTATTGTACTGTAGCGGGATGTCCAGCTTCGCTTCCTTGAGTAGCGAGATTACCTCTTGCAGGTCGTCGCGCTTCTTGCCAGTTACCCGCAGCTTGTCACCCTGAATTGCTGTCTGTACTTTCTTCTTACTATCCTTAATCATCTTCACGATCTTGCGAGCCAAGTTTGATTCGATTCCTTGCTGCAGATTGACTGGCATCACCGCTTTGTGACCAGTTACCTCTATGTCTCCTTCCTTTAATGCCTTGACATCAATTCCCCGCTTGACCAATTTACCACGCAGAATATCCATCATCTGATGCAACTGAAAATCAACCTCGGCTGACACCGAGATATCTAACGATTCAGTCAGCACAAACCTGGCATCAACTCCTTTGAAGTCGAATCGATTGCCAACTTCCCTGTTTGCCTGATCAATCGCATTATTCACTTCATGCATATCCACTTCAGACACTATATCAAATGAAGGCATGGTAGCTGATACACTCCTGTTACTGGAAATATAATGTTATGCACGATCAAGCATGAGTATCGTATCATTTATTGGGACAAGATATGAAAATTAATTAACTCAACAGATACATTACTTGGCATTGACTTATGAGTTTCACACTGAAGCTTAACTCGCAAAGCACACAAGAACCCATTTACCGCAGAACCAATTACACAAAACGAATCCATTGAGTAGTTGACCATTTAGCAACACAATCTAAATCCTGCATTAATCTTTATACTGAGCACGCTGCAGCCCGGTAACCTCAGCATTAGATCATGCACTGATCCACTCTGCGCCCAAGCATGAGTACTGTATACACTGCGGGCAGCAAAGGTAACACAGGAAAATCACAAGCCAAGGTAAAGTCGGCAGCCCGGGTATGAACGGCTAGCAGCAGACAAGGTTAATTTGATTTATAGAGATATCCCCTGTACCATTGTGCACTTCTGCATGCTTGGATAGAAAATCTCTGACCACTACCGCTCAGCACCATACCACCATGGAATAGACAATGAATGGTTTTGACACAAGGCAACCTTTGCACAGCAATCTATTCCGTTAATCAGCGGTCGGGTATCTTTCACTCCGACCAAATATGCCGGGTATGACAAGCCTACTGATCCTTGGCGGTGCGCGCTCTGGAAAAAGCCAGCGCGCCCTTACGCTGGCCGAGCAAATGTGCGAACAACGCATATTTATCGCAACCGCCGAATGCCTGGATGAGGAAATGTGCTCTCGTATTGCGAGGCACAAGGCCGAACGTGGAGTAGGCTGGCAAACCATTGAAGAGCCGGTTTTACTCACCGATGCACTGGCAATGGCGGCAAATGCAGATCGTGTTTGCGTAGTAGACTGCCTCACGCTGTGGTTATCCAATCTCATGCTTCATCGACATAATGTAGCACTTGAAACAAAAAAATTATGCAAAGCATTACAGAATCTGACTGGCTCCATAGTACTGGTATCCAATGAGGTCGGCATGGGAATCGTTCCAGACACTGCCCTCGGCAGGGAATTCCGGGATGAACAAGGACGGCTCAATCAGGCTGTCGCCAGCATCTGCGACAGGGTGGAGCTGATGGTAGCGGGATTACCTCTCTCACTTAAGGACTGAGTGCCACCTTTAACCGCTCCAGCTCAGCATCGTTCGCCGGCAAACCAATTCGCAGATGGTGTGGAATCTGCGTAAATTTGCGCACGTAAATTCCAGCCAGAGCAAGACGATGCCAAGTGGCCTCAGCATCTTCATGGCAAACCAGACGAAAAAGGTCAGTGCCGCCGACAATCTTGAGATAGCAGGAGACCAGCACCTTATCCAAGCATCGGCGTGCATGCTCGAGCAATCGTCGAGTTTCCTGCTGCCAGTCGAGATCAAGATAAGCCTGTGCACCTATTTCCAGTGCTGCGCTTGAAACTGACCAGGCACCCAGTTTTGCTGACACCTCATCGCAAAGCCTCGGTGGTGCGATAATGGCACCAAGACGCAACCCAGCCAGGCCATAAAACTTTCCAAAAGAACGGAGCACGATCAATCCTCTCGTGCCTCCCGCTTGCACAAGACTGAGTTCGGGCATCAAGTCAGCATAGGCCTCGTCAACAATCAGCCATCCACCATGCGATGCCAACCTCTTCTGCGCCGCCTTGAGTTCATCACAGCGAAATAAACGACCATCCGGATTGTTGGGATTGCTCACAACAATTGCATCAACTTCGTCCGCATGATCAAGAGGATTGGCAGTCTTGATGACCGTACAGTATTTGCGTTGCCAGGCACTGCACTGTTCCGCATAACTCGGTCGAAGCACTGCGATCCGTGCACAGCCCAACCACTGTGGAAGCATCCTAATAAGAAGTTCGCTTCCTGGTGCCAAACAAACACTCTCTGGTGGGGCATTGATGGCCGTGGCCAAGGCCAGGCGGCAATTCTCATAAGCCGTTGTTGTGGGCAGTCGATAATGAATATTCGCACTGATCCCTGAGGCGCGATAGGGCCAGGGATTGATTCCCGTAGAGAGATCAATCCAGGGAGCAGACACCTGTGGAAACAGGGCCTGCATTCGATCAAGTTCGCCTCCATGAATCAGTTCATGTTGCATACTGAATACTCAAGGCAAGCAAGGCGAGGATTGCACCACACAAACCCAGAGTGCGAAGGTAGAGAGTCAGTCCCTTTTCTATGTCGGAAGCCTCAGGGTCATCTGCCTCTGGATTGAGCCATGGATCCCGATACATATGCATTGCATAACTGCGCGGGCCTGATAATCTGACACCAAGTGCCCCTGCGAGTGCCGCCTCTGGCCATCCCGCATTTGGGGACCGGTGCTTGGATGCATCACGCCACATGACCCTAAATGCCTTTTGCGTCATACTCGCGCCAGCCAGCAGGCTCCCGGTCAGCCTTGCTGGAATCCAGTTGGCAAAATCATCCAAACGGGCAGCAAAACCGCCAAAGACTTGATATCGGGAATTTTGGTGCCCAATCATGGAATCCAGCGTGTTGACAGCCTTGTAGGCGGCAAGACCCGGTAGACCGAAAAGGATTCCCCAGAACAGCGGTGCGATGACACCATCCGAGGTGTTTTCAGCCAGACTTTCCAGACAAGCACGGGCAACACCGCTTCTGTCCAGCTGGTTCGGATCTCGACTGACGATCTTGGCTACAGCTAGTTTTGATGCATCAAGATCATTGTTGGCAAGAGCCGTCCAAACCGCATTTACATGCTGGAACAAGCTGCGCGAAGCGATCAGACTTGACGTAATCAGAATTTCCATGACATGGCCTGGCCATGAATTCGGGAGGGCCAGACTAACTCCAACTGCCAGTATAGTAACCAGCAACACAATACTAAGAGTTGAGAGGGCTCCAGCAACACTGCGCCATGAGGCTGACCAACCTGACCGATTGAACGCCTTTTCAAATAATTGTACCAGCCAGCCGATCCAGACCACGGGATGACGAATGAGCCTGTACAGCCAGTCTGGCCAACCAAAACATGCCTCAAAAAGCCAGGCAAATACAATCAGCGACAGTGCAGACATTTCCGCACATAACCCGAAACATTGGCGAAACCCACACAATCGACCAAGACATAATGAAGACTGACCTGCTCTTGAGTCAATTTATTGTGACAGCTCGGCAGCGTTGCCCTCCAGGTTACCCTGGTTTCTGTCAATTCGGGTCGCATCCATAGCGAATTGAGACTCACAGTGCCCCTTCCTGAACGACACGACCTGATTCCTCATGTGCAGCGATGCGATAAACCTCTGATAATCGCTCTGCAGTGAGCGTTTTCGCGGGAGATCCATCCGCAACAATCCGACCATCCTTCATCCACAGCAAGCGCGTGGCATAACGCGCTGCCAGTTCGAAGTCGTGCAAGACCAACAACGCACCGCCGCCTTCCCTAACGAAGGATTCTATCAAATCCAGATTACGGAACTGATGCCAAGGGTCCAGTGCAGCTGTGGGTTCATCAGCAATCAGTAGCGGGGCCTCGGTGGCGAAAGCTCTTGCACAGTGGACTCGCGCCAATTCACCACCAGACAAGGTATCGGCTTTCCGATGGGCCAAAGGCTTGAGGTCACATGCCGCAAGAACTCGCTCGACTGCGGCGGCATCTCTTCCTGTGAGTTTGCCCAGAACTGCCCCATGACTGAAACGACCCAGTGAGACCACATCCTTCACTTGGTTAGGCCAAGCTAGCTGCCTGACCTGGGGCAAATAGGCAATCTGACGTGCCCGTTCAGACGGTGAAAGCTGCCTGGTATTGGTGCCGTTTAGTTTGGCCGAACCCGATCGGACTTGCAGCAGGCCCAGTGCAGCGCGAATCAGGGTTGTCTTGCCGGCACCATTAGGTCCTAGTAGAACCACTAGCTCGCCAGGTGCCAGTGTGAAGCTCGCCGCATCAACAAGCAGTGACTCGCCTCTGAAGACCGTGAGACGCTTGGCAACTAATTCAGCCATCTGTGGCCCGCCTTCGTATCGCAATCCAGACAAAAGCCGGGGCACCAATAAGAGCCGCAACCACACCCAGTTTTAACTCATTGGTGCTGGGCAGCAGTCGAACAAAAATATCTGCAACTACAAGAATCAGTCCTGCCAGCAAAGCTGAAGGAATCAGTGAGCGGGCTGGATCATGCTTGACCAATGGCCGGATCACATGCGGCGCAACAATACCAACAAAGCCAATCGCTCCCGCCAGAGCAACCGAAGCACCAGTCGCTAGTCCGGCACCAAGAACCGTCCACAGCCTCTGCCGCTTGAGGTTCAGGCCTACGCCAGCCGCGGCATCTTCCCCCAGTGTCAGTGCCGAAAGACCGCGCCCATTGACCAATAGGCAAACGGTGCCGGCAGCGATAAAGGGCAAGACCAGTAGAATCTCTGCAAAACTGCGATTGGCAACTGTTCCCAGCATCCAGTTGATCATGTCTGCCTGCGAAAATGGATTCGGGGCCAGGTTCATTAGCAAACTCATCAAAGCACCGGAAAAACTCGACAAACCCACTCCGATCAGTATCAAAGTTACGACGGACTGCGTGCGACTCGCAGCCAGAGATAGCAGTGCAGTGGCAATCATTGCACCCATAATGGCCGCCAGAGGCAGAATCCAGGGGTTCAGAGTCACCAAACCAAAATAGAGTGCAAAAGTAGCTGTCAATGAGGCGGATGCCGACACTCCAAGCACACCCGGCTCAGCGAGTGGGTTTCGCAGCAGCCCTTGCAAGGCCGCTCCGCTGATACCAAGGGCAGCACCAGTCAGCCAAGCTGCCAGGGCGCGCGGCAGGCGTATGGTCCAGATTACCAGCCGGTCCGCCGGATCTGCTCCACCCAGGATGGCAGCCAGTACCCGTTCAAAGGGCATGGCTGTTGAGCCAAGCAGGCAGGCGGCAAACAGGGCTACTACACACAGAAAACTGAGAGTAGGAATTAGCCAGCGTTCACCCATCTATGAGTGCCTGCCTGGCGAGTTTTTCCACGGCTTCAAGGATGAACCAACCACCACAGGACATCCAGGCTCCCTCAAGCTGCACCACCCCGGCACTGGTGAGCTCTCGGCGAGCTAGGGGGTGACGAGCTGCGCTCCAGTTCTGTGCATGATTTGTTCTGGAATCAAAAAAAGCCGCTGCAACCATATCCGGCCGCTCATAGGCAAGCTGCTCAAGTGGCAATGCATGCCAGCCAGAAAGGCTGAAAAAATTGGACAGACCCGCCGCTTCCAGCATTCTGTGTTCCATCGTTCCACCGCCAGTGGTCACGCCAGTGGGCGTGATGTAAAGGGCGGACTTGTCACTAGCTTGCGTCCGAATCTGACCAAGACGTGACCTATACTCTGAAATAAGTTGCTCACCGCGCAAGGGCTGACCAAGACCATTGGCTACTGCTGCAATGACTCCGGTCACCGAGTTGGCATCTGTACCCAAGATGGACATTGCCCATTCGACCTGCAACACCGGAACACCGGCACGTTCAAAAAACCTGGTCGCATTGATACCACCGCCGTAGGACCGAACTACAAGATCAGGTTTCAGTATCAGAACATCCTCTGCCAGTGGTCGAACCATTGGCAATCCGGTAGCCTCTTTTCGCATATAGGAAAAGTCTCTTTTGGCATCCGGTGACAAAGCCAAAATTTGTTCGCGATCGGCCAGTTTCAACACATACTGATCGGAACAAAAATCCATGCTGACGATCCGCATCGGGCGCGCCGACAAGGGGGATGATTCCACTTCTGGCTCTTGGCAGCTGACCAGGCTAATTAACGATAATAGACAGAACAGTCTGAACATCCGCCTGGATCCGACCATTAGTGCCGCCGCACATGGCAACAACTGGCTTGATAAAAGACTGAGAATGCTGCAAAGCAGGCCTATGAATTTTTTCCATTGCGCTTCCTGCTGGCTGATGCGAATACCAGACCAGCAAATTCACAGTCATACCGTCGGCTAGTGTCTTGTCAATCGAAAAATGGCAGATTTGCCTACTTTGGTTTGCCGCACCGTCTTAATTACCAGAAAGTGAGAGTAAACCCGCCTATGCAACCAATATCCCTCGACTTGACACCAGTTAGCCTTGAAACCCAACGAGATTGTGGGCAAATGATCATAATTGGATAGATGATAGAATACCGTGATTAAAACTTATCTTCCGGTATCTGTCTTCTACTTCAGGGTTGCCTGCAT
>JAPORB010000060.1 GCA_026710425.1 Gammaproteobacteria bacterium | reverse complement strand
CGCCGGAAGGGCTAGAACTGATCATTGACAACTATCGCTATGCCGAAGCACCGCGTATCGTCAACAACGATGGTAATGCCTATCGTTTCCTGGCAGGACTCAGAGGCACAGTCGGCGATTGGGACTGGGAAACCGCGGCAGTCTATTCAGAAGCGACTCGTGATGATGTCACCAGCAATCGAGTCTCCAATACCCTGATTACCGAGGCCCTGTTCGACCCAACGCCTGCTGCCTACAACCCCTTCAGTGGCGGAATGAATTCCAACCTGGATCGGGCTCTGGTGGATGTATCCCGCAAGGGCGAAACATCACTTGCTTCCTATGACATCAAGTTTTCCAATGCTGATTTGTTTGAACTGCCGGCTGGCCCGGTGGGCATGCTGCTGGGCTATGAAATCAGGCGCGAGGATTATGTTGATGATCGGGATCCACGGCTTGATGGCACCATCGACTTTGTGGATTACGAAGGTGAAGGCTATCCATTCACCTCAGACGTAGTGAACTCCAGCCCAACACCAGATGGCCGCGGTGCCCGCACCACTAACTCCCTGTTTGGTGAGCTACAGATTCCTGTGCTCGACAATCTTGACGTACAGCTGGCGGCACGTTATGAGGACTTCAGCGACGTGGGGAACACCACTGTGGGCAAACTCGCCTTCGGCTGGCGACCATTCGAGCAGTTTATGTTGCGGGGATCCATTTCTAGTGCTTTTCGTGCGCCCAACCTGATTACCATCAACGAGGAATTTGTGGCTCGCACAAATACCCGGGATGATTGGGTATGCTTTTACGGAGTTGACCAAGGCTCAGTGCCAGCCGACAACAATTTTTCCGATTGTGATTATGGGATTCAACGTCAAGCCACCGGTAGCACTGATCTCCAGTCCGAGGAGTCGCTCAACACCTCTATAGGCTTCGTCTTCGATCCGTTCGACTCTCTGACGATCACCGCAGACTACTGGTCGATCGAGAAGAACGATACTATCGGGCTGTTTGGCGAGGAGAACCACATCCTTGTTGACCTGGTAATGCGCCTGGCAGCGGGCACCTCAAATTGCGCAGCGGTGCAAGGCAATCCAGTCGTATTGCGCGGTGCCGTGACCGATGATCCGGTTGAGGTGCAGGGTTTTCTGGATGCCGGGCTTTGTCCCATTGGCGAGGTGACCGCAGTGCAGGATACCTATGCCAACCTCGATACTCGGACCCTGGAGGGTTTTGATGTGGGTGTTTACTGGGATTACGATACCAGCTTCGGCACATTCAACTTCAAGTGGAATGGCTCTTTCATTGAGGCTTTTGACCAAGAGCCCGGTGGTATCACCGCCACGGTAGAGGAAGCCAAGGCCAGCAATCCGGCCATTGTCTACCCCATTGCAGGTATTGGTGATCTACTGAATTTCAACGGCAACCAGGACTTTCGCGCCACTGCCAGCCTGACTTTCCGCCGCGACAACTGGAACGTGGCAATCTCCAGTGTGACCGTTGGCAGTTATTTTCAAATGCTATCGAATGGTGATCGTTTTGATATCCCGGCCTTTGATCGTTACAACATCAAGGCCGACTATGCCTTTGAGGTGGGTGGAGTAGATTCTCGTATTCGACTCGGTATCAACAATTTCACCGACGAGCGGGCTCCAATCTATGACCGATCATTTGGGTTTGACGATGATTCGCATACGGATTGGGGTATTTACTACTATGCCGATCTGATGATGCGTTTTGGGACCGGCTAAAGCAGGAACTGGGCAGGAATACCTGGTTGGTATTTCTGCCCTAGCCTACCATGGCTAGCATTAGGCTGTGGTATCCGCTTCAGGCTCTAATCAGTATTATGACTTGAGGAACTCCGGATAACCGGGTAACAATTCAAGCCTTTCTGTACGGTCTATTAGTGCAGTCGGTGATAATTTCAGACTCTGATGAAGAGTGTTCGGACAATATTACAAATCAACTCAGCATAAAATAAACTAGAGAACTGTACGGAAATGCCGGGTCTGGCATCTTATTGAGAATGCTAACGACATGCTACGATGATTGAGTTATCGTCAGTACCTAAGGAAATTCAAGGCAAGCATTTTTCAGTCGTTTTTTAATAAATTGGCATTGAATTATAGCGGACAAGGATATCATTTTGTTTGGAATAGGCAAAAAAGACGAGGACGGCAAGCAAGTCCGTATAGAACACCGTGGTGAGAACATCCGTGCCTCCAGGACTGGTGGTGTCGCGGTGCGTGCCGAGCAGAAGGTCGGTGATGTCAATATCACCGTAAATTCGGCGAAAGGTGTGCGAGTCAATACCCGAATTGCCAAAGGTGCCCGAGTAGCCATGCAAAATGGTCGTTTCCAATTGATTGGTCGTTGGAAGTCGGGGCCGCTTGGTGTAAATGTGTCAAAAACGGGAGTCAGTGCTTCTTATAAGAACGAAGCTGGCACCTTCAACTTTCTGAAGCCTCAGTATTCCTCATTCAAAGTTGCTGGCGTCCAGTTCAGGGGAAAGAAGGCTGCACAGATGCAGCTCGCTTTTATGTTAATTAAAGGCATAGGGGCGGCAATTGAGGTTGCCGTCAAGTTAGCTGTTTATTTGTCCTGGTTAGTATATTTGGCTGTGGCTTTTATTTGGGATTTTCTGGTTGGGTTTGTACGTGGGATGAAGGAAAAAGAGATTGAGAAAGATGCTATTGATAATTCGGAAAATATTTTCACAAAATAAGGAACGGCGCAATAATTAATTAAATTAGATTTTACTTCTATCGCTACTCTTTGAAGGTTTTAATGTATGGCCTCACACTGCGAGCTTTTAGTGTTTCCGACATCGCAGGCTGTTAATCTCTTCATCGCTAACCCTTCCCCCTTTTTCAAATATTGCAACAACGAAATTCGTTCCATTTCTGTCTCTTTTGATCTTGTGCAATCAATCAGCTTTACATCTGTTTGCAAATCATGACAATGGTTTGTTAGCTTGCAGATCAAGTACTGTATTTAACTCTATAAATATTGGGGGTTTATACTTTTGTATTTCGGAACATTTTGACATGGTTTTACGGGAGTACCAGAGTATGGATATGGTATTTCATACACACTAAAATAGGCGTTTAAGGTTCCCACTCAACTAAACGTTGATCTTGGCGTAGACGAACACGTTGAATCATTACAGCCCTAAACACATCATCAAAACTTGAAGTTTCATTGACCAAGGGCAGAGAAGAAGATGCCTCACTCATGAACTGTGGTTTTAACTTATCTTCAGTAAAGGCTTCTTTCCACCAGTTTAGAATTCGGCCTTTAGAATTCATCATCAAGCTCGCAGTTGGTAGCTTATCTCGTTTACGATTATTGATATCACTTGTAGTCGGTAATAGGTTCCAAAGGTCGTTGTTATACCAACGGCTCCACGGGAAACAGTGATCTATATCGAAGCTTTGATTGCTAAGCTTCTTACCACTCCATGTACATGTCAGTGTTTGAGATGAATCTATTGGGTTTTGCAGAATATTGTTAGCAATTTTCCTAACACGAGATGTCTCACGTGTAGAATCCTCCCATTGAAATAGTTTATTATAATCGACCAAGCTTTTTTTATCATTCCAACTAGTGATTAATCTTTCTAATTCATTGAGTAAAGCTGGTTCAATCCAGCAAGCATACTGACCAAGGCATTTCCATAATTTGAACGGAATTTTAAATTTTCCAAAAGCCTTAAGATTTTCCATATCAATTCTCCAGGCAGAATCAATATGATTACTAAATGTATGTCTTTCGCATTCAAATATCTGATTACCTCCCCAAGGATATGTAATATAGTTCGCTGGCATTTTTTGAATGTTTTCGCACGCATCCTTTATAGATGCGATAACAAGATGAGCTCTTTCTTTGTCAATGGTTGTACCCACACGCAAATCGTGCATGGACAAATTCTCAATCATCTTATAAAAATGCTGAGGTTTAGCGAATCCCAGGCCCCTACTTTCCGAAGGTTTGTGTTGTGGTGCTAGCCTTATCTTTGTATTGTCTACAAGCGGCCAATAAAGTTTAATCCAGTACAATCCAACCAATCCGAATGGAATCTCAACCCAATCATCAGTTTGCTGAATTACCATGCCCGGAGCCCCATCAGCAATTCTCAATAATGTTCTCAATAATCCAAGCTTGTTGGTGCCCGACTTGCTGTCGTTGACAATTATGTGACGAAGTAATGGTAAATTGCCAGTTCCATCATCAGGCAGACTTATTACCACCGTTTCCCAACTTATATTGTCTCTTTGAAGCTTATCAGGATGTTGTACAACATCAAGGATATCAATGGCCCTATCAGATGCAAATCTCCGTAATTCCTCAACACTCACCGGATATTGGTTTCGTGCTTGCATATTCTGATCGCCATGCTTAAGAGAAATAACCAATATTCCACCAGGTTTCAACAAATCAGTAATTTTTCGGAATGCACGCTCCCTGACTCCTGCATTAAGATCCATCCATACTGCACTTAGCAGGATAAAGTCATAGGACTGGTTTAGCTCTGTAAGTTTAGATATTTCAGGAAGCTTATCATCAAGCCATTGGACATTAGGGTGACAGTTATCACTAACAGTGTTTCTGAAATTGCCCTCTGGTTCTACCGCAAGTACAGTCCAACCCTTTCCCGCAAGCCAGTTCGCATCACGTCCACTTCCTGCGCCGATATCACAAGCCAGTCCAGGCTTGTTTGGCAGATAAGACAGCCAATTAGCATGAACTTCTTCTGAATCAATCTGATTGTACTGTTCAATCAGAAATTCGCTGTTTTTAGAATAGTAGCTCATAATTGTTATTCTAATGGATTTTGAGAAGTTATTGAGGCTTTAATTTATCAATCATCACTGTGTCATTTCTACTTCAGTAATTCCAACAATGCCATATCTAGGCCGAGAAAAACTTTCTTCACTGCCGACTAAATCTACTTCATCCCTTTAGTAACCACCATTTTTCCGATACCACCACCCTGCCGACCGGATTCATCCCCAGGGCGAGCCAAAGGCGAGGTGGCAGCCGCAATTGAACGGCCCACGCTCATCCCAGCCCATGCCATCATGCCACTCCACAACAGCGGCAATCCCAAATACAGACTTGTGGTAACCATGTTCAATAGCAAACGCTTCGCATCATGTTCCCCAGGATTGGCAAATATCTGCAAAAACACATTTACGTCTGGATACATGGACAACAACAAATTTTGATCCACCCACATGGCCAGATACCACAGTACCGTCCAAAACTTGATGGTAAAGATAGCCATGGCACCCACTACCATCATCGACAGGGAGTATCGGGATAGTACCACCACCAGCGGCAACAGTGCATACACACCCAAAAGCAGAATAGCCTGCACCATAGGCAATGTCTGTAAAACAGCCGTCATGGCCACGGAGAATAGTGCCGAGGCCGTAACAACCCCGCCACTCGCCAGCCCGCCCTTTACCAGCGATCCGGCTGTATTGACCAGGCCCGAACCGGCATTGTGTTCAGCCACCAGCTCGTTGCTGGACCAGGTAGGTGGCGCATTGTTGAGCACGGTGCGGGCTACCGCATCCTGCTGCTTTTCGCTGGCCAAGGTTGGTGCCAGTGTAACCACCAGCGACGAAAATCCGGCAGAAGTGGCATCAGCCTCGTGCACCAGCTTTGCCCGCACCCCGATCCCACCAGCCTCCCACCACTGCTTGCAGAACGGTCTGCCCCATGTCGGCGGTGCCGCAGAATCATACTCAGTATCCCGAACCGATGAATAAGGCCAGCCACTAACGGGTCTGTTGGGGCGCAACGAATTATAATAGCCCGACAAATCTCGGTAGACATGGGAACCCATCCAGTCCGGATCATCGGCACCGTACACCAGCAGTATACTGCTAACGGCAGCTGTGTCTGGTCGTTGCGCCTGGTATCGGGAACGGGCCGGGATATAACACTGGCTGAAAAAATCACTCACCTCCTGCCGCAGCCTGGGATCAGCAATTGTGGCCAGTTGCGCCTGTTGCTCATACGTTCGCAGATCCGCCACCGAAGGCAGACCTTCGACAATGGCATGATTGATGCCCGAACTTAGGGCCATCACGCTATACCACCAGGCTGGTACATTTACTGAGGCCGCTGAGCCAGTAAATCCGTTACTGCCAAAGGTGCTCTGTGGCGTCGCCACAGTGGCGGTCACTGGGGTGAGATCGGTCAAAGTAGGCACTGGTGTGTAGGAGAGAGTACCGGCATTCAGTGGCGTGAAAGGGCCGGGCTGACCAGCCAGCATCACCACCAGCAATGCCATAAACATCTCAATTTCCATTCGACGCAGGCTCAAGCTGCTGGCATGACCAAACTCGCCACCCTCAGCTGGCTCGCGCCAGTTATCAATCAAAATGCCCAAAAATGGTAAATAGACGATGCCGGTAGTCACCAGTACGTCCCAGACAATGCCATAAAAAGCCCAGCCAAAGAGTGCGGTGAACAGCTCCAGATAACTGTCAACACTCACCAGCCGACTCCTGTCAGCAATCCGATCAATTTTGCTAACAGTCCCTGCCCTACCAGCAGTTCCAGCAATAACAGCCAGCCTACAACCCGCCAGCGCAAATTAGCTGCGGCGATATGGCGACTTTCATCAATCAGCCTGATTCGTATCAGAATCTTGATCAGGACTGGCCAACACAGAGACATCATACCAAGCAATGCCCATCGAACAATCGCCAGCAGCAAACGCCAGCTTTCCAGCTGCAATGAGACAGATTGCATTGAATGTGTTTGCAGTCGGTACATCAGTAACATACCAACCAGCCCCGTCAGTACCAGAGCCAACAGACTGAAGACCAGCAAACCCTTATACCTGACTATCACCCTACTGGACACGACCACGACGCAGAGGGTTGGGATCAATGGCGGGGGCTTCAGGCACTGCCAGCGAACTGAGGCGTCTGGCAGCGGCCCGCTCGAGCAGGATAGCAACGGTATCGGAAACCACCTCTTTTCGTACCCGAGATTCAAACAGCAAGTTATCGATTTCCTGGTCAAGTTCCTCAATGGACTTGTCTGCATGCTCGCGGGCCACTTCGGTGGCATAGACCTCCGGCACCTGGCGACCCGACAACAAAAGTCGACGGGCCAGCAGGGCCTTTTCTACGGTTCGTGCAGTACTGATCTCTGCCACTAGACGCCCCATAATCAGGTTCTGCTCAGAGACAGGCATTTCCCGGATTGCCTCAATGACCTGTCGTGTGATGGCCACACCAGGAGCTGTGATCTGCGCCAGATTGGTCAAGGTGGGTGCCGTGGCTCCGCTGATCAGATCCTGGATTTCGGTACTGACCGTGGCGGATTCCTGATGTAGCTTGGGCAACAGTCCGGTACCTGGAATACTGTCTTTGCGGCAGGTATCACATGTGGTCACAATATTCTCACCCACCACATCAATAGCCCAAGCACTGGCCTCAGTCGGTGAAGCCCATATTTGTGGGAGACGGGCGGTGCTACCGCTACCGACTGGAGTGGTATCGGTCACCGGTCGGTTCATATTGATGTTGTAGCCAGCTGCAACAATGTCGCCGGTGAATTCCAGCACTGGCTGGCCACTGCCACCTGCCTGACCACCAATCCAAGGTACTCCGTTGTTGCCATTAGCCGATTCCACTGTGGACTTGGCTGCAACCGCATCTCTGCCAATACCCATCTGCACCTTCCAGTCATTACCCTTGGAGAGAGTCACCAAATCTGCATAAGGATTCTTGCCGCGGGCGATTTCTGCTTCCATCTGTTCACAGCTTTTGGTGGCCAGTTCCACCGTGTGCTCAGCCCGAAGCAGAGCATTCTGGAATAAGTCATACAAACCGGGATTGGCCCTCTGCAGTATCAGGGCTGGTAATGCCGCAATGGCTCCGGTTGCAGCGGCTGTCATGGCACTCATCATATCCTCAACTCCCTGCCCAATTTCATTGAGGGTGTGGGTCACCGCTGCCACTGGATCAAATTTGCCACAGCTGTAACCCAGGCCCAGCTGCGCCGAACCGCCCAGAGTAATTGAGGCTACCGACGGATTGGCCGGTACTGATACTGGTCGTGCACCACCAATCTCGTAGTACCACAACCCGTCTTCAGTTGGCCCTTGGGGCTGCCCCATGGCATTTGGCATAACAAGGCCAGCTGTCAAAACTAAGAGCAATAGACTCAAAAAATGGCAGTAATAACGATGGCTAAGACCACCGCATTGAGATGTGAAAATGTTTTTGATCATGGGTAACTGGTCCAGTCGATATCAAACAAAAATGAGCCGCGGTCCTCACAACACAAGTAGGGTCGCCAGAGAGTCCAGGCATAGTCCCCACCTGGGTCTACCCGACCACCACCCCAACCGTTGGCACTTGTGAGGTCATTGCTACCAAACACTCCGCATCCAGAGTCAACCTTGGGTAGCAACATCTGCCAGACTCCAGTGGCCTCATCCCCCTCCAGCAAGGGTCCTGGTGGCCAGACTTGTTGTCCGCCATCTGAACTTCCAGTCATAGGAACATAAATGTGTGGCTGACCACTTCGAGTAACAATATCGCCAGCGCGCTGAGCCGTGATGGCAGCTGCCTTGGGTTCCTCGGTCTGCATTGTCCAACCCGTTCGCGGATATACTCCGCCCCAAGACTGCAGAGGCCACCGACCGATTTCACGAAGCCCCGCAATCAGACTGGCGGGATATAGGCCCTCAGGAACTTCCAAACGCCATGCCAATGCATCCAGCCCGGACTGAAAATAGGGGTACATGGCTGTGGTCTGAGGTTGGCAAAGATAGCTTGCGTTTACACTCAGTGTAGACAGGGATTGCAGGGGATGACCAATAACATCAGCTTCCCGAAACACCAGATTGCGGTGGTTACGCCTGCCATTGGCACCTTCGGAACTGTTGCCCGCACTGCCCAAAGGTACCGTCAGCAGACTGCCAAGAAGTCCACTGGCAGCTTTTTGTTGGGCTAAACCCAAAGTCGCAGCTATCTCCACCCATGGATTCCCGCCAAGTTCGTTATAACTGCTCACTACCGCATCAGGTCGGTAATGGCCGACCTTAAGAGAACTACGAACTTCACAACCAGACAACGTACAGCGAAGCCAGAAGCAAAGCCCTACTGGTCGCCAACGCATGCAGCTCAAGGCAGCACTGCTAGTACTGCTTACAATCTCTGCCGTGGTAATGGAGCCACCATAAGCGGCCAGAGATACTAACAAAGGGACCGGCAGCAGAAACATAATCAAGAGCAGACGGCAGTTAGTGACCCAAGCAAGTTTTATGACTTGTTTACTAGCTAATGTGATGAGTTGTGTCATAGTCTTTCGATCGAATTTACCGTTCCTTTTTTGCATTACCTTTCCGATTTTCCTAACTCGCCTTTTCGTTTAGCATGTTCCTCGCCTCTTAATTATTCTGCAGTCCCGTGCAGCCATTGCTGGTAAAGATTCCTGGCCGCCTTAATATCGGTTAGTCCATACACCACCGCTTGCCCGTCAAAAACAACAGCCGGGTAGCGATCCAGACCGTATTGCATAGCCTGGACCAGCCCTTGTGCGGACCGCTCCAACATACTGACTTGCCTTGCATCCAATGCCTTCAGACGACTCATCACCAGCCTCCTTGCACGCTCAGGATCAGCTGGCAAACCGTCGGAAAGATACTGCTGAAACCGCTCAATGCCGTACAGACGGTAAACCATGATTCTCCCTGACTCAGCCTCTGATTGCTTAATGACCAACCTGGTTTCATCAATAAAGACCTCAACAAGTGGGATGGATAATGCACTAGTTTGTGCCTGACACTGAACCAGTTCACACCACATAACTGCGATTAATATTATTGTGAATCTGCCGCCAAGCTCCATTGCTTGCCATAAACACATTGCAGAGCATCCTTACTTTTGAATTGGATGCGGACATTCTGAGACAGGAATCTTGTGGCACTAAGGGAAAATCCCTGCAAGAGATGACTTGGTTAAATGAGTTGCTGACTAGGATCCAACTTTTTCATTCAGCAATACCAATATCAGCTGTCAATTGAATACTGAAACAGCCCGCATGCTTGATAATCCCATTCGAGGATGAGTGCTGCCATTGAGTCGAACTCGTTTGCCCACATGGTAAAATCTGTGACACGAATATCGGTGGTGGTAACTACTGTCGAGTTCAGTCGATGGCGGCAAATTTTCCTTATGCCAAATACAAACTCACAAGGATAGTGGGTCGAACTTGCGGCCTAATTGGCGAATATTCAGCAATTTTTCTGCTAACGCCCCCGGCTGAAGGAGACTGAGGTCATTGCCACAGCTGATTGTTCCAAAGGTCAATCTACACATCCATTTTTGACAGCAAACATCTTGAATGCAGGATCGACGAATTCTTGCGGAAGAAGGCAGTGGAAACTATAAGAGGGAGTATCTAATACTGAGATGGTTTTTCTGAGGTAAACCGATACCAAACTGCTGATGCATTGGAATGATATCCAATATGATGGATACTTTTTCAGAGTAATTTTCTGGTTTACTGCTAAATCCTGATGAAGACAGTTGGAATATTTCCATTCTGTATTTGCATTTCCAGGAAACTGAAGTTACTCATTAAACGAAATAGACCAGTCTGGATTGAATGACAAAAGCTCTAGCAGGTCAATAAGCAACAATCTGAATCTGATATCCGCTCCACGCATATCAATGAATTCTTGTGTTTTATCAATCTAAACAAGCTTTGTTCCTTCAAAACGATTCAGAAATCTGGGAGGGTAATGCACCAAATTGCTTCAGGTTAAGATTAATCCATTTTGACAAGCGTAGTTCAGGTATGTCGATGACAATTATTTTATACCAAAGAATCCCATTGCTTGCTCGATAACTAAGTTCAAACTGCCAAAACTTGAGGCTTTTACCCCTGAGAATACATTCTTCCTTTCCATCTGTTCTTTACTCCATTTGATTTGAATGATCTGGTTCTATCTGCTCATGGATATCTGTGGATTTGTCTGGCATCCATACTTGAAATTTCCAGCAGGTATTTTCAAAATAAATTTAATTAATAGATTCTCATGAGTTTGCTAAAGATCTGAACAGGCTTCTGTTTAGTAGACTTGTCCCTCTGGGCCGAAACCACCAGATAGACCCCAGCACCATCCCTTGGGCCTACACTGGAATCGAATCCGAAAATGCCATGGTGGCGGCTTAGTACGGTCCAAATTTTTGTGTAAATCAGTATAAAATTTTACAGCACAAATCCTTTCAGTACTCAGTGAGTTACGGCAATCCGACGGATAGTGACAGACTTGGCAAAGAGCAAACAGAGCTTGAATGATAGTAGTTAGCTTCGTAGGAAATGTCAGGGTATACTTATGTCATGCGCTTCTTTAACACGGCAGGGCCTGTAAAGGTTGAGAAACATTACTGCATTCCGCCACTGGATCGGGTGGATGTGGATGAACTCCTGTATCTAATTCGGCAGGAGAAATACTTCGTGCTGCATGCGCCGCGGCAGACCGGCAAGACCTCGGTGCTGCTGGCACTGGCCGACCTGCTCAATGCCAGTGATGAGTTCCGTTGCTTGTATGT
>JAPORB010000105.1 GCA_026710425.1 Gammaproteobacteria bacterium | reverse complement strand
CCCGAGCGCGCCTACGCTGATCTACGTCCTGACAAGAGATGTGGCTAATAGGCAGGGCGCAGGAAAAGGCGGAACGGTCCCGTTATTTCTGGCACAAGGTCAGGAGCATGTTTGATTGGTGGCTGCTGCCCGACTGGGAAACACTGTACGGCAGTATCCTCTACGGCATTGAAGTGCAAATATCAAGGTTCTAACCTCATCGACTCAAACAGCCAAAGAGCTGAAAGCACAGATTGAGTCGCTGGAGACGGTGCGTGAAGATCATAAGCGTCAGCGAGGTGACCTCCCCCAAAAGATCAAGGTGGCCGAGCTTGAGGAAGACGATAAACTTGATGCGTTGCCCTGCAGCGAGAGGCTGTTGCTGGACATCATTCGGATGATTGTCGACTTGGCCGAATGTCGGATGATGCCTGCTGTGGCGGAAGTGCAAGGTAAGAAAAAATGTCCGCGTAGCTACCTGGCTGAGTTGTTTCAGTCAGTCGCTGATATCATTCCGGAACCGAAGAATGGTATTCTGCGGGTACGCATCATTGGCACAGCCAGCGGGGCGGGTGATGCGACCTTTACGAAGTTGCTAGAATAGCTTAACCAGACTCGCACGATCTATCCGGGAACCAATCTGCGCATGGTTTACGAGACCCATTGAAACGGATAAAAATCCGGCTTAAATCATGCAAGCAAGTTAGCGTAAGTCAGGACATCTGAAACTATAGATTTTTACAGAGTTAAGTATGGTATGGTGATAGACTCTAAACCTTTCAGCATCCTGATGATTTGATAAAAATCAAAGGGTTAGGGCAGATTCATCCAGCATGCTTAATGGCATAGGTCGATCGTGCTGAATCATAAGAGCCTTGCGCCGCATAAAGCGCATTAGCCCCATGTCGCCCATGCGTGAGGGCCCTAGCCCCGAGAGTCCGAAACTCTGTTTTTCCACGTCGTGGATCAATGCTGTCATACTTGCATCATTGATGCCAACCGCGCCTACATTCAGCCCTTGCGCCACCCTTTTGGCATGCTCAACGGAACCAAATACCGAGCCTGACAGCCCAAAAGCACTCGCATTGGCGAGAGCTAATGCCTCTTCATCTGTGGCGAAGCTTATCATAGGTAGCAGGGGACCAAAAGTTTCATCGTGCATCAGTGCCATTTCATCGCTTATATTGGTCAGGACCGTGGGTGCCATCCAGTAGCCACCATTAATCTGCGTGGGTGACCCACCGCAGTGTAGTACAGCACCGTGCGCCAATGCATCTTCCAGTTGCCTTGTTACCTTGTGGGCTTGTCGCTGATCAATAAAAGGTGGCAAACAACCCTTGTCGGGATCCGGTGTATTGAAACTCAGTTCCTTACTGCGCGATACCAGTGCCTGACAAAGAGTTTCAAAACGATCTTGATGCACATAAATCCGCTCGATTGACATACAGGCCTGACCGCAAGAGCCCGCAGCGCTGCGCAGGATTGCATCAGCAGCGGCATCAATCTCGGCATCCTCAAGCACAATAGCAGGGTCCTTGCCACCGAGCTCAAGGCATGCGGGAATGAAGTTTTCAGCCGCTTTTACCGCCACCTTGCGACCGGTCTCTACAGAGCCGGTAAAGCAGAGCATGTCTACATTATCGATGACAGCCTCGCCGATACCAGCACCACCCAGGACGACCTCAAGAACCTCTGAGAGTGCGGGTACTACCTCAATGGTTTGGTTAAGTGCGGCGGCGAATCGGGGGGTGATTTCACTGGGTTTGAGCAATACTGCACTGCCTGCGCATAGTGCAGGTATAGTGTCCACCAGTGACAGGGTCAGTGGGAAATTCCAGGGACTGATGACGCCTACAACTGCAAAGGGAACCAGTTGGTGATTGTAGCTAACATTAGCGGCACTGCGGCTTTGTTTCTCGGTTTCGGGAGTGATTAGTTTGGGAAATCGTTGTGCCCAGTAGCGGATGCGCCCAACCATGCTTTGTACTTCAATGCGGGACAGCAGACGGCGACCAGTATCTCCGCTAAGTGCCTGCATTAGAGTCGCCTCCTGTGCCTCCATGGCATTGGCCCATTCTTCAAGGGCTGTGGCCCGACTAAAGACATTGGTTGACCATGTCGGCTGTGCCTTTCTCAGTCGCTTGACTATGGGGCCTATCGCAGAGGTTTCGGTGGCTTCTACCTGATAGTCAGCCTCTCCAGAACGGGGATTTATTGCATTCAGTTTAGCCATGAAACGGTTTATCAGTCAGGATTGGTGAAATCGGTATCTTGTTCACAGAGTATGACAATCCATGCCCAGTTTAAAGAGGTATTAGTCTGAGGTTCGGTCAATTCTAATGTAACCTGATCATTTTGCGCTGAGAAGGTTTGCACTGACGTTACACTCTTTCTTGCAGCAATTCCTATAAGTCTTCAGAGCCAGTAATATCAAGAGGTTTCGGCCAACTTAAAAATACCTTTCATAAACTTTCTCATAACCTAACGCCATTGTAGCCATGAGGTCTGAATCTTGGGATAAATTCATGGACAAAGCCAAATTTCGCTGCAATCTTAGCGTACCAGGTTTGATGTTAGTTAATAGTCGGGAAGTGTTTTGGAAGATACCTAACACTGAGAAATGGCATAAATGAGGCATGCCGGATTATCTTATGTCTGAACTAGGCATATTCGTCTTGAAATACCCTTTGCTACTCGTCTTCGATCGGGCATGCACACAGCAATAAAGCAGTCCAACAAAACCTGAGGGAGCTGTTTGATCTTGGCAGTACTCTAGAACGACGCTCACTTTGGGTGCGTCATCCGACCAAAGAAACACCTTCAAATGCCAATAATCTGCCGAAAAAGTGAAAACAGTTGTTTCTAGGGCAAAGATTTTCCGCTGGGCAGCCTCATCAAGCTGCCATTGGTCCACTACAAGGAATTGCTTTAGCGAATATGCTAGTATCAATCCAACAGAATCTTTTATGATAGGATTTATGTTCAGAGTGTTTCCTGAAGTCACGCTAAACCATTGGCTTAGAAGTAGTATAACTGCCCTTTCCCAGCCATTACTATATTATTGAGGATTGATGTCATGATGATAGTTGTTTTGTTCAACCTTAAGGCCGATGCAGCCTCTGATGCCTACGAAAATTGGGCTAAAAACACGGATATTCCGAACGTCAATGCGCTCGGTTCGGTTAACAGTTTCACTGTGCTGCGCACCACTGGATTGCTGGGCAGTGAGGCGGATGCGCCATACCAGTATGTGGAACTGCTGGATGTGGCTGACATGAATAAACTGGGTGAAGACATTTCTACCGAAACCATGCAACAGGTAGCGGCGGAGTTTGGTGAGTTTGCCGATAACCCACAGTTTATGCTGACTTCTCCAATTTGATATTATTTGTTAAGATTGTGTTCTAGGCTATTCATTTTCTTGTATTTTTAAAGCTAAACCATGAGCTATTGTCGATAAACCTGTCGAGGGGCCAATATGTATCCTGAACTTAAAGGTAAAGTTGCAGTTATCACTGGTGCTGGCAGGCGCCAGGGAATTGGTGAGGCTATGGCGCGTCGGCTGGCGATGGAAGGTTGCCGGGTGGTGCTGACTGACATTGGGCATGCCGAAGGCGAGCACATGCCCGAGTCCGCTGTCGGGACAGCATCTGAGATGCAACAGATCGTTGACGAGATTTGTGCTGAAGGTGGGAAGGCACGATCATTTAATTGTAATGTACTCAACCCCGAGGAAATCCAGGCAGCTGCCGAGTTCGCTATCGAATCTTTTGGTGCGCTTGACATTTGGGTAAACAATGCCGGCATCGGTTACCTTATGAAGCCCATTGTTGAGATGAGCGTGGAAGAATGGGATACCGTGCTAGGAGTCAACCTGCGCGGCGTTTTTCTGGGTATTCAAGCTGCGGCTACAATCATGATTGATCAGGGCCGGGGCGGACGAATCATCAATATCGGCTCCCAAGCATCCAAGTCCGGCTTTGGCCATGCCTCGGCATACACCACCTCCAAACACGGTATGGTGGGATTGACGAGAGTTGCCGCCATGGAATTAGGCGAGCACGGCATAAATGTCAACACTATTTGTCCTAACCACAGCACCGCTGGCCTTGGTGCCTGGCAAAACGATCACTTCTCGGGAGTCACCGGGCGAGAACTTGATCAGTACATGGCGGATATGCGCGGTCGCATACCTCTGGGTCGACCGGGTTTGCAGGAAGATATTGCCAAAGCCTGCGCATTCCTCTGCTCAGATCAAGCCGTCTATATCACAGCCGAGAGTATGAATGTTTCCGGTGGGGAAGAATATCATTGAACCTGACTAGAGACTGAGTCGACATCAAACCATCCATTTTAGCGTTATCGCGGGCATCATTAATGCCCTGGAGTTACCCGCTATGAGTAACAGGTATTCACAAATAAGCATCTTTATTAGCCGCAACCTCATATTAGCCGTCTCGTTGCTCTGGTTATCTACAGGGTTTGCCCAAAGCGAAATGAGTCTGGAAGATCAGATGACTCTGTTCCTGGAATGGTTTCCTGGTGAATACGACAACAACGAACAAGTTTGGCAGCAACGAGAGGACGGTCTGAATGAGCAAGAACTACATGAGCGCATTCATCATCGATTTGTGCCTGTCGATTTGCCCGCAGTAGGAGAGCATGTCTTTTTTGTCATCCAAACGATGAATGACGATCCTGAGCAGGTATATCGCCAACGCCTTTACCGATTCGAGGCACAGTCAGAAGAGCAGGCCATTCGGCTTGAAATCTTCAACATGGAAGATGAAGAGCACTATCGCATGGCTTGGCAGGATCCTACAATACTGGCAGATATTACCCCTTCAGCTCTGGTGTCTCGTCCTGGTTGTGAAGTCTACTGGAGACATAATGGAGAGTACTTTGATGGCACCATGAAAGATCAAGCATGCCACTTCTACTCCGAACGCATGGGCAAGGAACTATACATCACCGATACCCTGCGCTTGACTGCCAGTGAAATCTGGATTGGCGACAAGGCTACTGACGCTGATGGCAACTATGTGTTCGGCCGGGACAAGCCTCATGTCAATCGCAAGGTACAGCGATACAGCGGCTGGATGGGAGTAAGGAAAGACCGGGTAGACCCTGAACACGATGGCGACGATATGTACTTCAAGGGTAATTTTACCATTCACAATGAGGGGGGTCGTCAGTCTATCCTTGACGATGAAGGCAATCCTACCGGCTTTGGGATTGAACTAGCTCAGCTAACCTACCAGAACACCAGGGTTCCCATCCTTAAACTGGGAATCATTGATGAAACCACCGGCGAAACTATAAATTACAGTTGGGCTGCCACGGATTCCTCACGAATAGGTATCAATTTGCGCTGGTTCCAGGCTGGCTTGACGGCCATTGACGACGGTGCTGATGACGCAGAAATAACTGTTGCAATGGCGGATTGAGCAACCGGAAAATAGGCTAGTCAACGCCTCTGTGAAAAGCCAGATTTACTCACCGGCAACGGTGGCCAGTTCTGTCAGTTCATAGTGCGTCTGCATGTATCCTTCTGCACCAGCTTTGACCAAAATATAGTTGTCATCGGCGGTGCACCATACATTGTAAGGTGGATGCTCTTCCGGCAATTGTCCTGCCGTATCTACTACCTGAAAGTGTCTGGTATCAAAAGTTCCAGCCTCCACCTGCACCGTTTCTTCACCAACATAGCGAATGCCAAAACCCAAGGGAAACAGCATTGGACCAGTGGCACCTCGATGATCCGGTGATGACAGCATTATGTTGTCGAAAAAGGATTTTCCCGGTCCCTGACTCAAGTCATACAGCTTCATCAGGAGGGCATCACCTACAATCGGGTGGCATTGCATCCAGCGTACGGGCTGATCAATGTCGATGCGCTGGCTGATGCGCCCGTCTCTGTGGTTGATGGTTTCGCATTCCACAAAATTTTGATTAAAGCGGAACCAGCCGCTACCTTCAAAGCGATGGCCGACACTAAGTCGCACTGAGCAGTCCCGTGGGGCAGAAGTTTGATGATCAAGCGATGCAACCACATCGCGAACCACCATAGGCTCGTCGTCGATTTCACAGTGGGCATGAAGTACGTCGGTACCATCGGGCTGCAATGAAAGGGTAAAAAACTCACGCCCTCGTTCCTGATCAAGCCGTTCCGGCTTTTTACTGGTATAGCGAATGGTGCCGCGCAGAGTGTTATAGGCCATTATTGTTCCTTACTGAGGTGTATTATTCCTGGTTAAGGGGTGTTTTGAAACTGAAAGATGTTGATTGGTCGATTCAGGATGAGTAAAGAAGACCACTGATCTCGCCAGCCCTGCCCCTAAAAGCATGCATAATATTTCCGGCAAAGGGCCCCAAGGTAAGTTTTTTGGCATTGGCTGGCGGTTTGCCTTGCGCCTGAAACAGGATGGCAACTGTGCCACTGCAAAGTCCAGGTGGTGGAGCCACGGCTGCCTCAATGCTGTCCATTTCAATCAGAGCCTTGCCCCGCAATTGCAGAGTTGCCACCGGGTGCTTTTGTTGCATGGGCAGTCCAATGGCCTGATTGACTACACTGATTCGAGTATCAAAGCGCAATCCCTGTTGTGCTGCCAGTGCTTCGTATTCGGCTAGGCTGCCATCCCGATCTGGCGTAGACAGCACGGGAATGAACAGGTGGTCCACTCTAGCTTGGCAACTGGGAAGTTCAAATGGTGGCACCTCGCCTTTGACCTGCGTTAAATAAAGGATTTCACCGGCAGGACCGCGAACTTGGGAAGCTCGAATGCGATCGGAAACATCCAGATCAGCAGGTGGACGCAGCACATCGAATGGACTGTTCTCCAGCCCGGCCACCAGTGTATCCACATCCTGTACCAGAATTTCCTGGGCCATCCAGCCGTGGGTGCGAAGTGAATCTCGCTTAATGGCATCGGTTGCTTCGATAATCAAAAGCCATTCACGGCCTGATTCACCTGCCAGCATGGCACAAGGTTTTCCGCTGAGCTGGTTCAAGGTCATGACCTCTGCCGTGAGTTCATCAAGGGTAAAGCGGCGGGTAATGGACACGGCAAGGTACTGCTGGTAGGCCTGAATGGTAGAGGATAGGTCTTGAGTAAGGAGCACACCTGCAACTACCGGACCAAGTCCTGGATTGAACTCTTTATTGTTACCAGCTTCCATCTGATTCTGACAGGTTTCTTTGGCGTTAGCGAACTGTTCCATGACTCCCTTACCCTGTTATGAAAAAACTTCGGTAAATCGTACCAATTCTATCTTGAATGGGAGTCTCAGATACCCATACGGAGCTAATGCAGATTGCTAGTTGCGGTGTTAGTTTATCGACAGTCAAGTGCATAAAGCCAAGATTGATCTGTAATTGAGGTCTTGAGTATATATCAGTTTGATTGATCAAAATTATCAATTTCTCGAAAAGTGGCAAGTTGAGATGGAGAGAGTCAATGCTAGAGCAACTATTCCAAACAGACCTAAAAAAGAATTCCACATGGATGTCCTATTAGTTTACACCTTGAATGTTTTTCAATATAGGTCGGGAGCAAACTACCCCAAACCTTTCCATGCAAACCCCCTTAATTTCGGTAGAGTCCTGACTTATCCATTAGCAGTTTTACTTCGGTTCTTGCCAACGAAACACAAGAGCATCCCCAGCATAGCAATGTCTCCTCTGTATTGGGAATGGTGCAGTAAGTTTAGGCACAGCCTCGGGCCTAATGAAGCGCAGGTTTTCGGTAGCTGCTTCACCTGAACACACAAGCCGATGAATATGTTATAATGATATATCATTTAATCACGGTTTGAATGATTCTAACCGAAGCAATAGCCCGGCTTATGACTGCCACACTTTTTGACAAACTTTGGGACGAACACCTCGTGGAATCCCAAACTGATGGCACAGATCTAATCTTCATTGATCGTATTTTTCTCCATGAACGCACCGGTTCCATTGCTCTGGAGAGTCTGAAGGCCGAAGGGCGATCGGTTTTCTGTCCAGAGCAAGTATTCTGCTGTATGGACCATATCGTAGATACCTTTCCGGGCCGCGGGGACGAAACTACCATGCCCAGTGGTCGTGACTTCATCGTCTCATTGCGCCATGCAGCTCATAATACCGGGTTAACCTTGTTCGACCTCGGCGATCCAAGGCAGGGTATTGTGCATGTGGTGTCTCCAGAGCAGGGTATCGTCCAGCCCGGCGCAACACTAGTGTGCCCAGACAGTCATACCTGCACGCAAGGAGCCTTCGGTGCTTTGGCCTGGGGTATAGGCTCCAGTGAAGCCGAACATGCATTGGTGACCAAAACCCTTCGGGTGCGGCGGCCCCAAACTCTGCGGGTGACTTTCAATGGCAACCTGAGCTCAGGTGTTGGTGCCAAAGACTTGATCTTGCACTTGATTGCCAATCATGGTGCTGCCGGTGGTAGTGGCTATGCCATCGAGTTTGCAGGTGACACGGTACGCAATCTGGATATGGAAGCCCGTATGACATTGTGCAATATGGCCGTAGAATTTTCGGCTTTTACCGGATTAATTGCACCTGATGAAAAAGCCATCAACTATCTCAAGGGGCGACCCTATTCGCCCTCTGGCGATGCTTGGGAGAAGGCCAGCACCTGGTGGCAAAGTTTGCACTCCGATGACGGGGCAACATTTGACCGTGAATTGATGATTGATGTTTCTGCCATTGAACCCACGGTAACCTGGGGTACCAGCCCTGAGCACTGTGTGCCAATTTCTGGTGTGGTCCCCTCAGACGGTGATTTAGCATCCGGTCTCGAACGGGCCAGACGATATATGGATTTGCAGCCAGGACAAAAACTTGATGGTTTGCCCATTGAGGCTGCCTTCATTGGTTCTTGTACTAACGCGCGCCTGTCAGATTTGCGATTGGCAGCCAGAGTGTTGCGCGATCGAAGCGTGGCCGATGGATTGAAGGCTATTTGTGTGCCTGGCTCCATGGCGGTTCGAGCCGCTGCTGAAGCCGAGGGGCTGGATGAGGTATTTCGTAAGGCCGGTTTCGAATGGCGAGAATCAGGTTGCTCCTTGTGTTTCTTTGCCGGAGGCGAGCATTTTGGCTATCAGCAACGTGTTATTAGCACCACAAATCGTAATTTTGAGAGTCGTCAGGGGCCAAGTACCCGAACGCATATTGCAAGTCCCGCCATGGTGGCTGCTTCGGCTGTTACCGGTCGCATCACGGATCCACGGAAGTTGTTATGAGTCTGGAGCCATTTGTTGTCTGGAGGGGGGTGGCTGCCCCTATGCTAAGACCAAATATTGATACCGATGCCATTATCCCGTCCCGGGAAATGAAGCGGGTTTCTAAAACTGGACTTGGCGAAGGTTTGTTTGCTGGAGAGCGCTATCTTGACAGTAAAACCCGCCAGCCTAATCCGGGTTTTATATTGAACAATCCAAGCTATTCTGATTGCAGTATTCTGTTGGGTGGTCCTAACTTTGGTTGTGGCTCATCACGCGAACATGCGGTGTGGGCTCTAAGGGAATACGGTATCCGTGCAATCGTGGCCCAGGGATTTGGATCAATTTTTGCCAACAATTGCGTACGTAATGGATTGTTGCCGGTAATCCTTTCAAAACAGCAGATCGAGGCTCTGGTAGACTGGACAGGTGAATCACCCGGACAGCGCAAAATTGTCATCAACCTTGAACAGCAGAAAATTACTGCCGGTCTGTTGAATTACAGATTTGAAATTGAGTCCGGTGCTCGTCATATGCTACTTAATGGACTTGATGCTATTGCCTTGACCTTGCAGAGCAAGGAAGTCATTAAAGCCTTTGAAAGCAATAGACGTCAACAACGCCCCTGGTTGTATGGCTGATGGTTAAGATTGGATTATGTTGGGCTTTACACTGCTGAATGCAAAACGAATCTATTTTGAATGTGACCATAAAGTTCGGTCACGTTATTTATGGAACAAGCTAAATACCTCGTATGTGTACAGTCCGTGCTTTTGTTGTGTGGTCGCAAGACAGCTTATACGGTAGTGTTTCAAGGTGCCCATAAAAGAACGAAAGCAGCCGTATATTTTTTGCTTAGGTGTGTTTATGTGGTTCTGTTTGCCCGGTATCGTTGTAACTCTCTCGTAACCTTGACACTCTGTTTTCCCCTCTCTTGTTAAACTCGTTGAGGTGGCACTGCTTCAAGGCATTGGCCTCTGGAATGTAGAGCTGACCTTTCGCCGCTTGCCTTTTTGTTGGCCTCCAGCAACATCTGGCTATCTTTTTCGGTTTCAATGTCCAGCATACTTCAAAGTTCAATAAATGTACTACTTATGCGATCTCAGAGCAGATCCCTGAGGAATTAATGGCTGGTCTCCTGCACAGCGTCAAATGCTTCGGCTTTAATTTCCAGAAGATTCCTAGCTTCGCGCCCACAAACCATGGCAATCAGATAGACTGATTTATTCTGGTATTTGTCCGCATATCCTTTTTCTCGCATCTGGTTGAAGGCAGCTGTCAATTTAGCCTCTACCTCAAGCTGGTTTTCCACCACCTTGAACTCCAGAATAAAAATCTCTTCACCAAGATCAATCACCATATCGGATCGTCCATGGCTTATGGATTCCTCAGAGCGCACCTCCACGCTGGCGGTACGCAAGCACATCAAGAGGAGAGAGGAATACCAGGCTTCGTAACGCGCCAAATCATTTTTTATATGCCACTGATAGGGGATGCTGGCGAGCCAAGTCCTGAACTGATCGGCAAAGGTCTTAAAATCATGCATTTCAAGGCATGATTTGAGACTTTTACCCTCGGCAAGAGGTACCTTGCCTCTATTGTCAAGATTAGCAAGCAGCTGGTTATTGAGGCTGAACTCAACCTCATAATTGGGGTAGTCGAGACGATAAAATACCATCCCGCCATCATGGCACTCATCCACAATGGTCATATAACCAGCTTGGAACAGAAGGGCTTCTGCTGGAATATTTTCCACTTCAATGTTCGAGAGCACTGTCTTGTCAATCAATTGGTTTTCAAACTCTATAGGGTTGACTGACTTGGTCTTTAGCGTATCGAACAAAAACCTCGGCGAGCCGGTTTCGAACCAGTAGGTATCAAAATCACCATTACTGAAAAGTAGAAGAATGTCAAACGGGTTATAAAGTTTCTCTTTTCCCCGCCAGTGGTAGCCGTTATACCAGCGACGGACCTCGTTGCGATCAAGATTTTCCAGTTCTGGAGTGAAGACTGTATCCAGATCAAGATCTGTATAACCACAAATCGTAGCATATTTGGGGTTGAGACTAATATCTGTGAGATGATTCAGCTCAGAGAAAAGACTGACTTTGGAAAACATGCTGACTCCAGTGACGAAGACAAATCGAACATGTTCAGCACTATCCTTGATCACTCCATAAAAATTTCGCAGGGCATCACGATTCGCAGTTGCCAGTTCCTTATTGTGGATAATATCCAGGATAGGCTTGTCATACTCGTCTACCAGCACCACAACTTGTTGACCGGTTTTACGGTGCAGTCTTTTTATAAGGCTTGAAAACCTTTCTGGTCCAGAAATTGTCTTGGTTGGTGGCTGAATGCCTGCATCATTTTCGTGTTCCATTAGCTGATAATCAAAGTTTC
>JAPORB010000189.1:4481-11741 GCA_026710425.1 Gammaproteobacteria bacterium | reverse complement strand
CTAAATATCGTCGCATAGTAACATGACTAATTCCCAACGATGCGCCGAGGGCAGAATAGTTAGTCAGCTGCCCGGAATGCTCGGCAAGCAATCGGAACAGATCAGGCATCAAATCCAGTTGATCAATTTTAGCGATGTCGGGTATGTCTCGCTTCTGGATAGACTCAAAATAGCTCCGGTGCCATGCCTTACGCCGTCTCCAGTTTGATCGGCTTAGTGGCTCGGGATATCCACCAGCTAAAACCATCTCGACCAAGTCCTCCCCCACCACCTTCTCCCCCGGTAATGGCAGGTTTTTCTGGAATGCATAACTGAAAAAGTCAGTTTCAAGGCCCCGTAGTTCTGCCTGGGACAGCGGCAGCAGCCTGATAATTTCCATGCGTCCCGCAAGCGAATCTGCCACTTGTGGTAAATTCATCAAATTAGCTGAGCCAGTGAGAAGGAAGCGACCCGGGCGAGAATCATCGTCTACCGACTTCTTTATCGCCAGAATCAGTTCCGGGACGCGATGCACTTCATCAATAACAAGTCGGTCGTACCCTCTCAGGAAACCTGGTGGATCTTCCATAGCGGAATGTAAACTAGTCCGATCGTCTAGGCTAACGAAAGGCATATCGTCCCGGACGACTTGTTTGGCCAAGGTGGTCTTCCCAGACTGTCTCGGACCACAGATAAGAATCACCCTGGTATCTTCGAGAGCCTCCTTTATTCTCCGCATCACAAATCTCAAATACATTGGCTTCTCCGCACAGACATCGATCAGTTACCAGTTCTATTTTGTCTAGTTGAAAGTCAATAATCGGCTGATTGAAAGTATAACTCCATCTAATTGAAAGTCAATTACCGTCTAATTGAAAGCTTATCTCCGTCTAATTGAAAAGAATTAAGTAAAGTAAACCAGATTTATTTGATGAAAACATACCGAAAAGAGCAAATCGATCGGCGAGCCCAGTGCAGCTTCCTGATACCATGCTATCGTTTCATAAGAGCAGGACGATGATATCGGCCAGAGCATTTAAGATTCGATTCGAACTCAAATGCAGACCTGAAATATTCCATTGATCTCCAAACTGTTGGGCAACCATTTTGACAGCTCAAAATTGGTTTCCTTGATACCCAACTTATTACATAGTGAGTTGCCACTTCTGATAGAATCGCTGACCGAACCAAGAGTAAAAAATGACCTTATCCGACAACTTTCTTGGAAAACTAAGGGAAAATGAGCTATGAGCAAGATTTTGACAGGCATCAGAGTCCTGGACTTCGGACGCTACATCGCTGGACCCTTTTGTGCCGCTTTGTTGAGTGATTTCGGCGCAGAGGTTATCCGAATCGAAAAGGTCGATGGCTCCGAGGACCGATTTATCTCACCGGTGACCGAATCAGGCGATGGTGCCATGTTCCTGCAAATGGGACGCAATAAAAAATCCTTGACGCTCAACCCTATGAAACCGGAAGGCAGGACAATCGTAAGCAAACTGGTAGCGACTGCAGATGTGGTAGTGGCTAACCTGCCTCCAGATACTCTCAAGGCCATGGGTCTGGATTACCAAAGCCTGACGCGCATCAAGCCAGATATAATTCTGACCATGATTTCGGCATTTGGCCGTGGCGGCCCCTATGAAAATAGGGTTGGCTTTGACGGCCTTGGCCAGGCCATGTCCGGCAATATGTATATGTCCGGGACACCTGAGCAGCCAGTCAAGGCTTGGGCACCCTTCATTGACTTTGGTACGGCCAGCCTCTCCGCATTCGGTACTATGAGTGCCCTGCTGCATCGACAAAAAACCGGAGAAGGTCAGGTGGTTGAAGCTTCCCTGTTCAACACAGCACTGACCATGATGAATGGGACGCTTATCGAACAAGCCGCCCTAAAACGCAATCGAGTCGCCACACAAAACAGATCACAAACTTCCGCCCCAGCCGACACCTTTAAAACCAAGGATGGCTGGGTACTGGTCCAGTCCATTGGCGGCCCGCTGTTCAAACGCTGGGCTGACCTGATGGGTGAGAATCATTGGCTGGATGACCCACGGTTCCAAACTGACATCAGCCGAGGTGATCATGGTGAAATGATCAGTGAACGACTTGGCCGATGGTGTGCCGAGCGTAGCTCCGCCGAGGTATTGGAAGCGATGGAATCCGCCAGGATTCCGGCCGGACCAGTTCTCTCTCCTCAGCAGGTTCTGGAGGATCCTCACATAGATGCCAAGGGGCTATTTCGGGAGACAGAATACCCAGGTCTGGACACAACAATACCCGTAATGACTACTCCTGTTGATCTTTCTACTACACCCGGAGAGGTCCGTGATCGTGCTCCAACACTGGGAGAACATACCAATGATATAATGAGTGAACTGGGTTATAGTGAAATGGATATCGCCAATTTGCGTACCAAACGGGTCATTTAATCCAATCTGACTAAAGAGATAGTCTAATATGCTTAATCTTCAACAATGGGAAATAAAGATGAATGAGCACAATCGAGTGAGCAGCAGTCGCCGCGTATTTCTCAAGTTAGGCAGTACCGTGCTGGCAGGGTCAATGGCTACCTTGCCGCGAGTGGCCAGTGCCCAGACCGATGCTGACTACTGGCACATGGTGCGTAACCAGTTTGCCTTCAGCGATAAGGCAGTTCCCATGAATGCAGCAAATCTATGCCCTTCGTTTCGCGCCGTTGGTGAAAATGTTGCATTGCTTACGGCCGACATTGATATAGATTGTTCATTCAATAATCGAGCAAAGTTTACTGAATTACTTGAGCAAAGCCGCATGCTGGTGGCAGTACAACTGGGTGTATCGGCAGAAGAGATTGCGCTGGTTCGCAATACAAGCGAAGGAAACAACATCATCAATAACGGTTTATCACTGTCAGCCGGTGATGAAGTGGTCATATGGGATCAGAATCATCCCACGAATAATGTAGCTTGGGATGTGCGCGCTGAGCGATTCAACTTACAGATAACAAGGTTGAGTACCCCAGATCAACCTGCTTCGGAGCAGGAGCTGGCAGATATATTCATCAATTCATTCACTAATCGTACCCGGGTCCTTTCCTTTACCCATATATCCAATGTCAGCGGCATCAGGTTACCAATCAGAACCATAGTCGAGGCTGCTCGGACACGAGGCATTTATGTTCATGTGGATGGTGCCCAGTCTTGGGGAGCATTGGACCTGGACCTCAGGGAACTGGATGTGGATTCATTCACTGCCAGTGCCCACAAATGGTATATGGGACCTAAGGAGGTAGGACTGCTTTACGTCAAACAGGACAACATTGAGCGCATCTGGCCAGGCGTAATTGCCCCAGGCTGGGGAGAAGATTCTGATACCGACCTTGCTGGTGCGCGCAAATTTGAATCTCTGGGACAGAGGGATGATGCAGCACTTGCTGCCTTGGGTTTGGCAGCACAACTTCATAATGACATCGGTCAACAGCGAACTGAGGTGCGAATTGCTATGCTGGCCCAACGACTGAAACAGGGCATAGCCGAATTGGGACTGGAACTGGTTACACCTATGTCAGATCAGCTCAGTCATGGTGTATGCATCACCCGTGCACCCCAAGGGCAGGCTGAAACCATCATCAACCGACTTTATGAGGAGTTTGGTATCGCCGCTGCACCAACTGGTGGAATCAGACTTTGCCCAACAATCTACAACACGGAACTGCATATTGACCGGGCGGTAGACGGCCTTCGCGCCATCATGACCTGAAACAAACCGACCGGCAGGAATGGTAGTCACAGAGTCCCTAGAAAGCACCCCAGAGCTGCGTTGGTGGCTTCAGGAGCTTCCTGCTGTACCCAGTGGCCAATGCCTGGAAACAACTCCAAATTCCTCAAGTCTGGAACTACCCTGGCCATGGCCTCCTGCAGTTGTTTCGGACTCGCATGGGCAATCACCATATCTTTTTCGCCAGCAATAAAAAGCGTGGGCACTCTGACTACAGGGTCAAGTTCGGCGGTTAATTCCCAGTTGCGATGAAGATTACGGTAGTAGTTGACACCGCCCCTGAAACCAGAAGTACGAAACTGATTGACGACATACTCCAGATCGTCTTGTCGAAGCCATGATGGCAGACCTTTGGGCGCGCCCATCCGTTTGATCCAGCCTCCAGCGGTGTGATGCTTTTCGGTAATTTCCGGTGGGTGTCGCGGGGAATCTGGTGAAAGATAAAGTCGAGACAGGAGACCATATGGATCGGCATCATATTCTGCTTCGGCAATGCCTCCAGGAGCATTGTGATACAGCATGTAGAAAAAATTCTCACCGAACTTCCTCTTATATGTCTGAACAATAGACTCTCTGGGTCGACCCCCGTAAGGCACGCTCATGGCAACAAGTGCCCGAAATCTTTCTGGATAATACAGAACACTGTACCAGGCCACTATCGCACCCCAGTCATGGCCTATCAATACCGCCTGCTCGGCATCCAATGCATCCAGCACCCCCACAATATCATCACACAGATGTCTGACATCAAAGCTGCTCACTTCCTGTGGAGAGTCTGTCTCACCGTAGCCACGCATCTCCGGCACCACAACTCGATACCCCTGATCCACCAGGAATGGAATCTGATGACGCCAGTTGTACCAAGATTCCGGCCATCCATGAGCCAGCAATACCCACGGCCCGCTGCCACCCGCACTGACCACGCGCATTCGTATGCCGTTGGTACGAATATATTGAAATTCTGCCCCGGAAACCGGACATAATTGCTCTGTCATATTCTTTGTCTAACCGCTTCCCATCAAGTTATTGTTAGCTTATTTGCCCTTGCAAATTCGTACTTCAGTTAGCTAGCACAAGATTCCATGAAGCCCATGGTAAACCTCCAGTCCATGGGCAGCTTAAGTCGACTAATCAATTTGGAAGTGTCAACTGCCGGGACTCAGGATTGATCATTGCCGAGTACTTTGGAATTCATCCACCTGTTACCGCCCAGGCAGACCGTCATGTGCAGGAAATCAATCAGTCTTTAACATACTGTCGAAACTGGTTATGCTCTATGCTGTGGAGTTAGCAGACTTTAACGACTAATTTTCGGTACCAATCCACCCTTGTTGAGGTAAGTCCCATGAAATCAACCCTATCTTGCACCTTTGTCGCAACCATAATGTTTTTTTCCATGTTTTTACAAGCTCAGGATGTTCGCATGTATAACACCGTAAAGACTAAACTGTTGGAGGGTCAGCAGGTAATTGGTGGTACCGTCGATACAGCGGATCCAGATGTGTACTGCGCCATGGCTAATGCGGGATTCGACTTTATCTGGATAGAAATGCAGCACAGTACGCTCAGTTATACGGATGCTGCACGTATGATCTGGGCATGTCGTGATGCGCCAGCCATCCCCTTCGTCCGTGTTCCCGATGCCACCGAAGGTGACATTCAAAAAGCCACCGACATGGGTGCTCTCGGCATCATTGTCCCAATGGTGGACACCGCAGAAAAAATGGAAAACGCTGTCAAGTTTGCCAAGTTCCCACCGCTAGGTCGTCGCAGTCAAGGTGGAGGGCAATACGGACGAATCTGGGGCAGTGACTATCGGCAGACCTGGAATGACAACGTCTTTATCGTGGCCATGATTGAAACGCTGGAAGGCACAGCCGCGGCTGACGAGATTGCTGCAGTTGAAGGTGTGGACGCTGTATTTGTTGCCAGCAGTGACTTGGGCAGCTTTAGTGGCAAACAGCAAGGTGATGCAGAATATGAAAGTCTGGTTAGCAGAATCGAGTCAGAGACTGAAGCTGCTGGCAAATTATTGGGCGGTCCTGCCGCCTGGATAACATCTCGAGAGGGTTATCATTTATTCCAAGCACCAAGTGTAGGCAGCCTGATTCGCATCGGTGCACGCGTCACGCTTGAACAGGCTGACCCCTGCCGATTTTTGCCCTCAGGAGCTACTCCTGTAGCCGGTGAAAACCCTTGCCCCTGACTTGACCAAGATAGGCAGGACCCAATCCGACACGATATTAGGCTTTTAATGAAGTTTGCAACGAGCACGGGTTTGAAAACAGAAAAATTAAACCATGAAACAAAGTCAGGCTTTGCTCTTGCACTCTGCATAATGCCAGCCTAATTTATGTTGGAACCCGGGAGCATTAGTTCGGTTTGCCCTTTTCTAGCCTTTGATATGGTACCGACCAAGTTCCTCCAGCACACAAAACCTTTGCTCTTTTAGGATTCATTTTTTCAATGCAACCAAAATGGTACCTACCACGGGCAAAGAAACTGACTGAGTCGCCCACCTTATGTAATGACTTTACTTTTTCACGAGTCTTGCGTAACTGATCTGTTTCCTGTTCATTGGCTTTCGGTATTGCCCCCAACTGCCGGGCAATATCTTTCCATACCGGGCCATGCCCTGCAAAGGGGCCTGCAATTGCATGCGCTACCTCGTGTAAAATGGTATCCGTAATTTGTTCCTCTGTTCCATTGAGCGCATGTTTGCGGCTTAGCTGTATTTGCATGCCCGTGTGACGGCATGATCCCAGATTCTTGGCATTATTGAACTTGAATGACCAATTTCCAAGACCATGATGGTCCATGATATTGCGCGCATGAGTAGCAACCATAACGAGTTGCGTCATTCGTTTCTTCCGCTCTTTCGCTGTGCGCTCGCAAACATGATTAAGCAAGTTATAAGGCACATTCCAAATTTCTGGCTCGCAATCTACCAAAGCACGTTTTGGATTAAGTTTCTGGATCAACCCGGAAAGTCTTTCATTGCCATTATCCAAAAACCATACCTCATCATCAGTATCAAACAGAATCTGCCAGTCCTCCTTATGGATCAATTGGCGGGGGTTGTTTACCCTGTTGCCAATATTCAAACAATCGGTTAGGTCAGGCCGTAAAAAGGGAGAGTCTGTATAGTTATTTTCAGTATCTGTATCTGTAGTTGACATGTTTTTCGGTATTTGTATCTACTATCAAACAAACTCAGAGATCCGACTCAGAAAATCAGATGCTGCTCCAAGTATTAAAAGTGGCCCTTTGGTAGTCCAATTCATTTATCATATTTAATACTATTTACGCTGAGGAAAAATTATTGCCTAAGGCGAATTGAACTCTCATTACAGACAGATTCAAGCATACGCGGCAAGGATAATAGAGGGCTGGAGTCAAGTCATTACCTATAGATTTGTCAGCTCATCTATACTTTGATACCCAGTTGAGCACCACCCTACTTTGTCAAAAAACCTTCAACTTATCAACCCAAAATTTGCTCAATTGGCAAGCCAATTTCGA
>JAPORB010000189.1:0-4455 GCA_026710425.1 Gammaproteobacteria bacterium | reverse complement strand
CAATTTCGAGCTGTCCAAGATATCCCTCAAGTTGCAATTCTGTTCCACCAATAGGCCCTTGATGCTCTCCTCCCGAATAATCGGGGTAGTTCAATGCACCAGGTTACCCGCTATAAACACTTCCTCTATGAATCGAGTGTTACTGATATCCACTGTAGGATCGTCGGAAAGTATACTGAAGTCCGCCCAGCGGCCTGGTTCCAATGTGCCAATATCCCGCATACCGATACAATCGGCAGCTATTCCTGTGGAAGCCCGAATCGCATCCAGAGGGCTCATACCAGCATCCACCATAAGTTCCAGCTCCATGTGCTCAAAATACCCCTGAAACCTCGCAGCTGGACCAGAGTCAGTGCCCATAGCGATCTTTATGCCAGCATTATGCAAGGTACCCACGTTACCTAGGGCGATATCCAGCCCTTGCTTGTAAGATTGAGCGGAGCGACTGCTCGCCATCCGTTCCATGCGCTCGGGGCGTTGCAATTCTCCCACTACTCCAAGCTCCACTTCCTTAAGGAAATAGGGATCCGAGAAAAAGTTTGGCACAGTTCCATAAATGAATGTAGACACTTCCCGCGTCAGGGTCGGGATATAGCAAACGCCCTTTTCCAGCATCATGCCAATGAACTCCTCATCTACCGGCAAGTCTCGCACACTGTGAGCGATCAGATCAGCATCAACCTCCAACATGTGCTTGGCATCTTCCAGATAGAAAAGGTGTACCGCAACTGGTAAGCGTCGTAGATGTGCCTGTTCTACCAAGGCATCGAAATCGGAACGGGACATCTTCCGAGTCGTTCCAAGATTGTCATCAAGGCGGGTCTTGATGAAGTTGGCTCCCATGTCCGCATTGCGATTCACCTGTTCTCTTATCGCTTGCTCAGTGTCCCCCGCCACCACAGTTCCGGCCACGAAGAGACGGGCCCGGTCCAGTCCAGAGTGAAATTGTTCATTTCGCAGATCAAAGCCTTCTTCCTCATCTCCTCCCAGACTATTCACCGTTGTCACTCCATAGCGCGCATAAAGTCTCAACTGACGAAGCAAGTTGGCTCTGCTGTAGTCAGCATTTGAATCAAGTCCAACTGTTGCGCCGACATGACCATGGGTGTTGATTAGCCCGGGCATGAGAAATTTACCACCTAAATCCCGCACGGCGGCATCAACAGGAATACCCACTTCGCTTCTTGGCCCGATGGCCCTGATCCGGCCATCGGTAATGACAAGAATACCGTCGGTCAAGGGTTCCGCATCTGTACCATCAATGATAGTGGCACCGACAAGGGCAATCGTGCCTTCGTTAGCAAGACTGCTTACCCATACAGTCAAAAAACTAACAAAAAAAATGATTCTAAAGCAGATAATCTTTATATTTTCCATTTACCTTATCCGAATGCAGTAGTTCAAAAAAGGGTGGATATTGTCAAGGCGATTTACCTGGAAGAAAATGGGTTTTCGGCACAAGTCAAGTTCAGGACAATAAAGATCTCAATGGCTACTTACTGTTCCAGTAGCCACTCCGTCTCGGAAAATTTTATTCGAATCATGCCCTGCAGAAACAGATTTTCCCCAATATGTTCGGTCTAGAGTAGTGAGATATTTGACTAAATTATTTTGATATATCTAATCAATCAACTCTGCAGCAGTTTGACACCATTAACGTCGCAGGGCAGCTTTATGCCGCCATGATCTCATCGCGCACGAAATGTAATCGAATAATGTTTGGACGCTCCATCGTTTCGTCGAAATAGCAGTCGAATGCATCCCTGACGTTGCGGCGAATCTCTTCAAGGGAGGTGCCTTGGGTATGTATTCCGTAACCCAGCGCGCTTGCAGAATATACGCCGTCGACTTCGTCTTCGGTGATCCTGAATATGATCTCGGTTCCAGACACTATGTGTACTGCGATTCGTGAAGGGAAGGAAGTAGCACAGTTACCCTATGTTACAGAAAAAACAGGTATTCCCCAAGTATTTTGGGATTACGGTCGATCAGCGTGTCGGTCATCATTCTTCCCCGCGTTTCTGGTGATGTGAAAGTTCCATTGTGCAAAAAAAATGGCGGAAACTTCAAGGGTGGGGAAATGACTGATGCGCTGGCCGTGGCAGCGTGAGAGGCGATCCGGCGATTACTCGCAAAGGCTGCTGGATGTCCACCTGTCCGCTGCCGCGTCGAAGACTGCGACGGCGGCACAGACGGCGGCAATCGAAACGATAGCGGGCGAAGTGTCGCGGGCCTAGAGAACCCTGAACTGCTGGCGCAACTCGATCAAATGCAGACAAACGCAGAAGGCTCGGCGTGGGTAATTGCCGCACACCACGCGCAAACCGTGGCGAACTCGCTGGTAACCGACGATTGAAATAGCAACGGGAGGGAAGTAGAATGCCCGTAGTTTCAATAACTACAATGACAGTTCTAGAGGAAGAACAGATGATTGAAAACGTTGAGTTGACGCTGGGGATTTTGCGGCACTTTGCCGATGAAAATGACTATCCCACAAAGTTGACCATCAACAGCCTATATGAGCAGTTTTCCGATAAAGAGGAAAAGGAAATTGTTTATTCGGTTTATTGTGCGACAGAGACGGGTTTACTTGACGGAACGGTAAGTTTCGCTGAGCCATTGTCTGGACCTCAAACTTGCTGTGTTGGATCGTTGAGAGGGCTATCACCGGCAGGGGGAGAATATGTCCGGGCGGCAGAGAATCACTTCGGAGCCGCGATGGAAAGGATCAGACAAGCCGGTGAGCAAGTTACGACAAGTGCATTACTCCAAGTAACAAAGACACTTGTAACTAAGTCACTTGGGTTTGATTAGCCTTCCGTTTAGGGTTCTTTGCCGCATTTGAGACAGAATATTTTTTAATATCAGTCACTTAATATTCTAATTTGGCGCACCTGAGAGGATTCGAACCTCTGACCCCCTGGTTCGTAGCCAGGTACTCTATCCAGCTGAGCTACAGGTGCGTATTGTATTCTTTAGGCCAAAAAAGCTGATAATTAACTCGTGAAACTCAGTAAAATCGTCACATCATCCAATCAGCATGCCAAAGTACACCTTGGTTAGTGCCCGAGCGTGAACCAAAACTGTCCCAGCAATGTTAACATTGGCTCAGCTAATATGATGACAAATTGAAATTGTCATTTCCTACTTTGACTGTGAAATTATATCAGAATTTCTGAATTTTCATAGTGTAAAAGTAAGAGGCATTTGCGTTGTGGCTAAAAGGACTAATTCCCACCAACTTGTGTTCAATTATCCATCCCCGCAATATAATCAGTGATAATTTGCTTTTAGGATTTCACCTGAAGATATTTTTGGCCATTTTGCTTGGGGTGGAATTTTGTCAAAACCGAAGAATATGCCAAAAAACAGGCCATAATGGCCTTTTATTGGGGGTAATGTACTTTTGAGGATGCCCTATGAACCCTGGTAAATCTAGGGCTGTAGAACAGCGCAAATCCTTCAGTAACAGCATTGTTATGATGCATCTATTGGTTGTGAATTAACTCCATATTTTCCTTGCTCCTGCAAAACTGATCTCAAATGTACAACCGAATTTTATTCATGCTCTGCATCCTGATGGAGGCGATCTATCCGCCCATAGCATTAGCTGATTACGAGGATGGGCTGAATGCAGCCTTAAGCGGTGATTTCCAGACCGCATTTCGGGAATTTAGCATTGCAGCCGAAGCAGGGCTGGATGTGGCGCAGTACAATCTGGCCATTCTCTACTATAAAGGACAGGGAGTGGATCAGGACCTCAACTTGGCATTCAGGTGGACGAATGCCGCTGCTAATCAAGGACATCCAGGAGCCCAAGCCAATCTTGGGTCGCTGTTTCTGGATGGATTAGGGGTAGAAAAAGATGTTGTACTTGGGGTGGCATGGCTTGAGGCTTCTGCCAAATCAGGACATGCGGATTCTGCTATCACATTGGCTAAAATGTATAATGACGGCGATCTGGTGGCACAGGATTACACTCTGTCCCATGCTTGGGCCAGCATGGCACTCCAACATCAGCATCCAGAAGCTGAGTCCTTGCGAGCACTAATAGAATCCAGGCTTACTCCTTCGCAGCTCGGTGCAGCTCGACGAACCTTTGCCCGATGGCAGATAGAACCCGCCGAACTCCCCTCCTCAGGCAATCCTTAAATCGGGGTGTGATCCAATGAGCCTGTGGCAGCACCACTATATCTCTGCCAAAACTAATCAATTGGCAACAGCTTACTCAGTTCCTGTTTTCTGCTTAGCAAGGCCATAACTTGCGCTCAAGATAAACACACCAGCAGCCTAACTCGCCTTGTAAAATTTCATCATCCATATCATGAGTCAGCAAATGCATGTCTATAGCCCGTATTTGCTGAATTCGCTGAACACTCTCCAGATATTGCCCGCTCATCTGTACTCACTCGAAATTCAATCTGATTCCTCCAAACAGAGAAACATGGCTAATTT
>JAPORB010000086.1 GCA_026710425.1 Gammaproteobacteria bacterium | reverse complement strand
GGCAAAGATCAAACTCACTATCGCCAGCCGCAGGATGTGACTTTTCTACCCAACGGCATGTTTCTGGTGGGCGACGGCCTCGGAGGCAACAACCGAATCGTAGTTCGTCATGCAGATGGTAGCTACCACTCCGAGTTTGGTGAAGGTGGCGATGCAAAGCATCAGTTTGCCTCGGTGCATTCTCTGGCAATTGGGCCAGAACAGAGGCTATTCGCACTGGATCGGGATAAACGCGATGTGAAAGTGTTCCGTCAGACCTCGACAATGGATTCAGCCGACTACCCAACTTTCGAATATGAAGAGACCTGGGCCGGACTTGACCTACCCCTTGACATTACCGTCAGCGAAGAGGCTGCCTGGGTCACCGATATCCGCCCACCCAAAATTGTGAAATTCGATCTGAATGGTGCACCTCAGTACACATGGCGACTGCCTGTTGAAGGTCCACACATGTGGATAGAAATGCATTCTCTGGCGGCGGATGAGGAAGGCAATCTGTATGGTACTGACAATCAGGCAGGCAGACCGCAGAAAATGGTACCCCGCTCTGATGCCGATTTAGCACATCTGGTTCGACGACCATACATCGAGAGATGATAATCAAGGATTAGCTTTCATCCCGAATGTCAAGCAACATATTTCATGCAGTGACAAAAAAATCATGAAGACTATCCTTCTATGCCCAGTTTTGCTGCTGTTACTGTCGGTTGTACTCCCGGCTCATGCCGAGTCTGTGAGTATCATGACATTCAACGTCGAAAATCTGTTTGATACTGTTGATGATGAGGGCAAGAATGACGAAACTTTTCTCCCCCTCAGCGCAAAAAGTTCCAAGGCACATATTGAGAAGTGTAACAAAATAGCTGTGGAGTACTGGCGAGAGCAATGCCTGTACTGGGACTGGAATGACAATGTCGTCAGCAAAAAGCTGACTGTCATTAGCCTCGCCATCAAGCAGGTAAACAATGGGCTGGGGCCGGATATAATTGCCTTTCAGGAAGTTGAAAACAGTGAGATCCTGGAAAGACTGCGGAATGAATATCTGGCAGAACTGAATTATCTGCCGACGGTGCTGATTGAGGGAAATGATAGCCGTGGTATTGATGTTGCTTTTCTCTCACGATATCCAGTAATTGAAGCAAAACTTCATGACATTCAGTTTCCAGAGTCAGAGCAGTCACGAATTGGCGATACCCGATCAATACTCCAGGCCAGTTTCAATCTTCCGGATGGCTCCAGGTTGACAGGCTTTGCAGTGCATTTTCCTGCCCCTTTTCACCCGACAGTGATGCGCGAAAGTGCCTATGCGACCTTAAATGATCTACTAAAAGAGATACCCTCTGACCAGCCAGTATTCGCCGCCGGCGATTTCAATACTACCAGTCAAGAAAACAAGCAACAGGATATGCTTAGCAAGTGGGTTAGGCCCCACTGGGAAATAGCGCATGATTTATGCATTGACTGTCTCGGCAGCAGCTACTACCCACCCGCCGACGAATGGTCTTTTCTGGATATGATTTTATGGCGCGCAACCGACAGCTGGCGCATGACCAGTAGCCACCTTGCCAATAACTCGGATGAGCAACAGACGGAACATGGCACGCCGAAGCGGTTCATGTTGCCAGAGGCAAGCGGTGTATCCGATCACTGGCCGACGGTAATGGTGATCGAGCGGAAAGAATTGTGAACACGGGATGTGGGGATACAGTTAAATTTTCTCTCATTGAAATAATTTTTCTGCCCCAATCACTATGGTAGTAGTTAAGCAATCGTTTAAGTCTGGGTTATGCAATGTCCTTGTCTATTAACTTTAATAGTGGCTGAACATTTCAAGATAATGAGGTTTCAGTATGCTATGTATTGGCAACCTGCGGCTCTGTATCGCTTCATTTAATGAGTGAGATAGATTTAATAACTAGCGAAGGAGACAAGATGAAATCGTCGCCGCCGTCCATAAATTTCCCTCCTGAGCCAGAGGGACTAGATGAAACTGGGTCTATTGAATTGGGTGATTACCCACTAGATAATCTGATGATCAGATCTGACAAGCGATCTGCATTTGAGGTTTGTCGTCGGATAGATAATGACGTTTACATCCTGAATCCAGATTTTCAACGGGATTTCATTTGGGATGAGCCTAAGCAGTTATAACAATACTTGCAACTCATAATGACTCTATATATTGTATTACTTTCGTAGACAACATCGCAATCAGTAAATATTAATTGTGCTGAAAACCGGGGCTGTTGATTTCCGAAAAGAAAAAGGAATATTTGAAGGCCCTTTACACTTGCATCCTCCACGAACACATTCTGTTTGACATGTCGTGTGCGAAAGAGAAGAAATCAATATAGCGTCTAGCTTTGGTTTCTCACTTGTGGATTCTTCACTGCAATATCGCCTCCACCGCATCATAGAAGGCGTTGCGGTGTTCATTGTAGATCGACCCGCCGGCAGCAGCCACTGGCCACGCGCTTAATACCACTATCACCAATTCACTTTCCGGCTTAACATATATTCCCTGGCCAAAAATTCCCTGGGCCCGATAAGAGTCATCGTTATTCAGCCACCAGAGATATCCATATCCCGGATTGGCACTGGATGGCGTGGATGACTGAACCATCCAGCCTTCTGGAAGCATGCGGGAGCCATCAGGGAGCACACCCTCATTCAGGGCAAACAGACCGATACGGCCATAGTCTCGCAGGGTTACATTCATGCAGCAGCCACCACGCTCACCCTCATCACCATGGGTACTCCAGTTGGCATCAAACTCCATACCGAAAGGCTTCCAGATTTTATTCTCCAGATAGGTCGCAAGATTGTTGCCGATGGCAGCCCGCACTATAGCACCCACCAGATCAGTCTCAGCAGTACTGTAATTGAATAACTCTCCCGCTGGTGCCACCCTGGGTTTGGTGCCAAGGTAACGCTGGATATCGATTACGCGGTCAGAAGGATAGGTTGCAACATCAGATTCTAGGTCCGTATAATCTTCGTTCCACTCGATACCAGAGGCCATATGCAACAAATCGCGCAGTCGCACATCATCATAAGAACTGCCCCGCAACCTTGGCAAGTAATCCGATACCGCATCATCTGCACTTCGGATATAGCCATCCGCAATGGCCGCACCAAGCAGCATTGAGGTCACCGATTTGGACATGGAGAATGAAATCCACAAAGTTTGCTCGTCATTGCCCATAGCGTAGCGTTCCAAGAGGCTTTGGCCATTCTTGATCACCAGCAAACCTCCGGTATGGTTTTTAACCATATAGTCTTCAATGGTATATTCCTTACCATTCACCACATAGCTGAAATCTGACCAATCAAACTCTACTTTGGGTAATGCCAGTATATAGTTCCCGGCGCGAATTTCTCTTACTGGGTTAAAGCGATCCCAGTTGCGAAAGCGCACGATCTGGGCATCACCACGATCTGTCAGCACGTGACCGTCGTAAGGCAGCAATTTCTCATCATCTGCTGGATCGACAAATCTGGACTCCTGTGCATGTGCTGTCAATACTGCTATGAGAGACAGGAAGAGCAAAGCAAGCAGCCTTCCAGATTTACAGAAAAAATTACGCTTTGTTTTAGTGTCCATTTCCTACCTTTACCCCTGCGGGTTTTATTCAACCGCTGTACTTTGCATTACACCAGCTCGCTACAAACCATTTTTGATTTTGTGCACTTTATCCAGTGAAAATAATAGCCTAACATTCCATGGGTATTACAATACGGCCGACTCCAGCAAGGTTAGTGTGCCTGCATCCACATCAAGTCGGGCGAGAACACCAATTGGCACCACGGTCTGGTCTTCTACATGCCCAATCATTAGCCCGCGTAGTGTGGGTAATCCAAGCGGCTCAAACCGATTCCTCAATACCTCTTCCATGCTGAAAGTATTACCACTGTAATCGTCATCAGTGAATTTCCCCAATACGACACCCGACAGACGCTCCAGCTTTCCTGTGAGCCACAAATGAGTAAGCATTCTGTCCACGCTGTACGGCGACTCGAAGACGTCCTCCAGAAACAAAATCGCATCATCAAATACTGGTTCATAGGGAGTTCCCATCAAGGTAACCAGCAAGGAGAGATTACCGCCAATCAGCCGCCCCTCGGCTATGCCCCGTACTATCCGGGTCAGGCGATTTGTTCGCTCGACCACGCCGGGAGAATTTTCAAAGGGCGGCGGTTCGCCGATCTGAGTTTCAGGTATCGGCTGAACCAGAACCCTGAGGTATTGATCAAGAGTGTATGAAGAGAAATTTTCACCGGCCATCGGGCCATGAAAGGTAATTAATCCGGTATAAAGTTGAATACTATTGAGCAGGGCTGTGATATCACTATAACCCATAAGCACCTTCGGATTTGCCCTGATAATGTTATAGTCTATGTCACGTAGCAATCGCCCCGACCCATAGCCGCCACGGGCACAGAAGATGGCATCCACTTCTGGATCGGCAAACATCTCGTTGAGATCGGAGACACGCTGAGCGTCGGTGCCCGCAAGATACTGTGTGCGACTGAACAGATTTCGGGCAGGCCTAGCCTCGAATCCCAGCGACTGTACCAACTCGACAGCGGCATAGAGTTGCTCATCTTCTGGGGCATTACTGGCAGGTGTTACCAGGCCCACGGTCATACCTGGTTCAAGTCTAGCGGGCTTAACTGAAGGCACGCTGGTGGCACTTAAGCTACGGGCAGCAATGCCCGCCGAAATAAATGCCGAACTTGCCGCACCAATAAACTGTCTTCTGGACATTGCCATCGCGCTGTTTCCTGCTACATTCTATCTCAGGCAAATAAATGGTTTCAGTCACACCCGGTCGACCTTGCCAATACCGACTGGAACAATTCTAAAGCGATTCGATCTTAGTTCATTGGCTAAATATCAACCTGCCGCAAACTAGCCTGTTTTTTATCATAGCAATGCTTATTTCATGATTGCCCTTAGCCGATGAATGGCTGTTGGTTGCCTCAGCGTTCTCTGTTCAATACTCAGGCCGATACAGCTTTCAAGGCTACTGGTTTCTCACCTTGACCGCCGCGTTCAAAAGCCATACCGACTAGGAAAATTGGCCCCTTACGGCGGCGATATTTATTCACATAGCCGCGATCACGAATTTGCTCAATAGCGGCCCAAGCAGCTTCCTCACCCTTCTTTTCCCTCTCTGCGGATTGCACATCAATCGGTATCTCCACCATCTTGAACTCAAACACAAATACCTGACTGCCGTGTAGGAGCACCATATCTGCCCGACCCAGGCCGGAGGATTCCTCCAGCCGGATATCAACTCCCGAAGTGTCCAGTGCCGCATATAACATGCCGCCATACCAAGCCTCATAGCGGGCAGGGCTATGCTTGCCCTGCCATTGATAGGGCAGTCCTGCCAGAAACGAGCGCAAATGAACAGTAAATCCATCGAAATCATGATCCAGTAGCAAGCCGATCAGCGCATCGCCCAATCGCCGGATTTCACGATCTCCTCCAGAGAGATAGTTCAGCAATTCATCCTTGAAACATTTCTTCACCTCATAATTTGGGTAGTCGAGGGTGTACATAGTTTCGTCTCTGATTTCTTCTTCTCCAGTTATAGTCAGGTAACCAGTCTGGAACAGCAATGGATCAAGTCTGATATTTTCAATTTCGAAATTTGAAAGCAGCTCTACGTCAGTCAAGCGATTACGCAGTTGAGCCGGGCTGAACTTCTTCTCCATCATAACCTTGTATAGAAAACTGGGAGAGCCGGTTCTAAACCAGAAGGGTTGAAACTTTCGGGTTTTGAACAAGTTCAAAATATCCCATGGATTATAGACCTTCTCTTCTCCCAGCCAGTGGTAGCCGTTGTACCACCGCCGAATCTCCTCTCGGTCAAGTCCTTCCATCTCTGGAGCGAATACCGATTCCAGATCATGATCGGTATATCCGCAAATTGTGGCATAGTCTGGATCAAGACTAATATCGGTGAGATTGTTCAGATACGAGAACAGGCTGACTTTAGAGAACATGCTTACCCCGGTGACGAAGACAAAGCGCACATGCTCGGCACTACCCTTGACAATGCCGTAGACACCACCCAGATGATCACGATTAGCGATTGCCATCTGCTCATTGTCGATGACATCCAGGATGGGCTTGTCATACTCATCAACCAGCACCACCACCTGTTGGCCAGTGGCACGGTGCAGACGGCGCAGTACATCCTTTAGCCGTTCCTGAGCAGTTTCAATCCTGTTCTTTGGAAAGTCGATCTGCGATTGTTCTTCAATCCAGTCCAACTGGTTAAGAATGGCGCGCTCAATATCCTCCGGTTCTTTAAAACTGCCATCAAAACTCAGCCTGACCACGGGGTGATTGATCGACCAATCCCAGTTTTCGTGTATGTGGAGTCCCCGGAACAGAGGTTCATTACCCTCGAACAACTCCATTAGAGTATCCACCAACAAGCTCTTGCCAAAACGGCGCGGGCGGGACAGGAAATAATAATTTCCCATATCAAGCAACTGTTTGATCTTGGGAGTCTTGTCAACGTAATAACAACCCTGCTGTCGGATAGTCTGTAGAGTCTGGATACCAGTTGGAAGTTTTTGATGAGTCATTATCTGGATTGCCCGCAATGTGGCCACTAGTTTGCAACATTGTCCTTGTCAATTCCACCCAGCCAGTCCCTGCGCAAGCGTAAGGCATCTTCGTTGGCGACATCCGTCACAGTGATCTCGTGATCAGCGAGAATAGGATCCAGTCTCAGCGTGAGTGTCTTGAGCTCACCATCACGAAATAGTGCAAGTTCCACCAAGTCGCCGGGCTGATATCGTCGTAAAAGTGTTTCCAGACGCTCGCCAATGCGCACTCCGTCAATGGCCAACAACTCATCTCCGGCATTAAGTCCTGCCTGCCAGGCAGCACTGTTAAGTCTGGCATAACGTACCACAGGGGGACTGCCTCGCAGGGCAGCCCCAAGTGATACCTGTACGGGTTCTTTGCTGATATCCTCTCGATCCAGTAACCAGCCCACAACCTCGAGTGCTTTAGCGAGAGGAAGAGGTGAAGTGTCGTAAACCCAGTCGTCAAGTCTTTCGGCCAGAAAGTCGTTGCCGACGGAGGCAAGCCTGGAACGGAAATCGGCATAAGTAAAACCGCCCTCACCCAACGGAAAATCGTCATACAATGCAGACATCAAGTTATCAAGGCTGCGCTGGCCATTGCTGATACGACGGATCTCAAGATCCAATACCAGGCCCAGTAGACCACCCTGACTGTAGAAAGAAATAGTTCGATTCGCCTTGTCTGCCTGTCGGTCAGTACCACGATGGTAGCCCTTGGTCCAGGCTTCGAGACTGGCTCGTGCAAGGGTGTCCTGACCATAGCCCGGGTTATCGACAACACTTCCGATGGAATCAGTGAGCTGCTGTCTGTAATCTTCAACGGATACCAACCCTGCCCGTACTGGCAATAACTGGTCGTAGTAACTAGTAAGTCCCTCAGCAACCCAAAGGAGTTCGGTATAGTTAATGTTCTGGTAATCGTACCGGTCGATTGCTTTCGGTCGGAACCGCTTGACGTTCCAAGTGTGAAAAAACTCATGGGCCATCAGCCCAAGAAAACCTTGCCAGCCTTGCTCATCCCAAAATACCTGGGGGTCAGTATGTACAACTGTGCTGTTATAGTATTCGGTACCCCCACCAAGTCCCGGGCCGCTATGTAGCATAAATAGATAACGATCGGTCGGTAGGGGTCGACTAGCCGATTCGAATACCCCTACTGAAGCTTCCACAATCGCCCCTATATCATGAGACAAACGGTCTTTGTCGCCGTCCCAGACACCCTCAATCAGGTAGTCGATGATCATGCCACCAGCTTCGAAAGTCACCAAATCAAACTGACCGGCTTCAATAGGTGAATCAACCAGCCTGTCGTAATGAGGGGCGATGAAAAGCCCTTCTTCTGGCTGCTCCATACCACTCGCCACTCGCCAGCCTTCTGGCAAGTCAATATTCACTTCGAGGGGTGTATCGCGATAACCATCGGCATAAATAAAGACGGCTGCCGGGTTAAGAAAAGCATGACTGGAATCAACATGACGGGTCCGGTCACCAAGGCTGTCGGCATAGAGGCGATAGCGAACCAGCACGTCGCCAGTGCTGGAATTCGGTCTGGTCACTTGCCAGGATGACTTGGCAGTCTGTTCAAATGGGAGGGCTGCACCATCGGCATCGGTAACCTCAAGACCAGAGAGTGTTCCTACGAAATCCAGGACCAGATACAGACCGGAACGCCATACCGGGAGATGGAACTCCAGCTCCGGACTACTCACATCAAGAAACCGCACCTCAATGTTAACCTGCTGCATATGCCGTTCACTTAGATCCACCTGGTATCGGGTTTCACTCGCATTGCCAACAACTGGCAAGCTTGAGAGTGTAGCGAGAAGGATTACGATCAACAGCAGCTGCAAGATTGTAGTAAAACCATGGTGTTCAATATTTCTGATGTATATGGGATTTAAGTTTTGGGCATTCATAAGGTAGGAGGTCCGGTTTGTGAAGGGCAAGCGAGTTTGAGATCCAGTAAGTTCTGCATCATGGCCTCTATTTATTGCTTCTTGCTTCGTAGATCAAGTGCTCTGATCCCAGTTCCGGTAACTCATAGACATGATACATATTAATATCCTAAGAAACTGTGGGACCTAGTGTTAAGTCAATCAAAAAATGACGGATGAACACGCTTCAGTTTAACTGGCTGCCTTGCTAATCAGAGCATATGAATGATTCCATCTATGCGACAAATATCCATTGACTTGACACTAGTTGAATGCGTTGAGATATCCTGATCTCCATGTATTGTGAAGACACTCAATATTCTTGTAATTTACTGAATAACATGAATATGAAGTTTTAATTGAGTGATGCAAAGTTTTGTAACCTAATATGGCCTTCATGGTTAGTTTACATGCCTCCTATATCGAACAGACATTACCCTCATGAAGTGCTGGGAAGCAAATCTATCGGTATTTATTGCATATTCTTAGCCTCTCGTAATGGAAATCAATTACGATACACTCGTCAAAACTTTTAAGAGTACAGGGTAAATCATGCAAGCAAGTTAGCGGGAGACAGGACGTTTGTGTTTACAAACGCACTCAAAACACAAATAGTTACCCCCTGCCGCACACAGTGGTGGAAGAATTGGCTGATTTGACTAGAACAGATGACAATCTCAATATATTTAGGAACAAGCGGAAGAGGGAATACACCTTTTTGTATAGTGCGAATTTTTTAATACCTGAATCTGGATGAGATTATTAAGCAGTCGAAGCAAGGAAGTCTGAAATCGTAATCTTCATACCATATGCTTGTTTTCCTGCATATGGCTGCCGATTTATCTCTCTGCCGCAAGATCAATTACCACATCCCAGTTGAATCGCAGAAAACGATTTAGCTCACTAATCAAAATTCTTTCCTGATCGGAGTGCGCGCCGAATCCCAGTCCGGCATCTTCTCGATCAATGGCAGGACCAATTCCGTAACACTGCACGCCGCGGGCGCGCAGGTAGGCCATGTCTGTGGCACCAGTGGACATGGTGGGCAGGGTAATAACGCCATAGTGCTTTGTAGTATTCGCCTCAATTGTGGAAAAAGCTTCTGTGTTTATACTGGCCTGACCAGCTGGTCTTGTATTGCGTACGCCCAGACTGACCTCGATCGCCTCATCACCTATGACCCCGCGGATGCTGTTCAAAAACCCCTCAATGTCTTCATCCGGCAGAGCGCGGAAATCCACGGAGGCTTTGGCTTCGGAGGGTATGACGTTGATACGATAACCACTGTCGAAAATAGTAGGGGAAAGTGAGGAACGCAACATCGATGCATGGCGCGGTTCATAGGCCAGAAAGTATTCATCCGCCTCACTGGCCCGACCAGAATCCAGCACTGCCAGATACCGTTCACCTGCATCGGGCGGCGAAATGGATGCAAGGCGCTCGAAGTAAGCGTATGTGGTCTCATTGAGCCTAATGGGTGAGCGCCAATCAGCAATCGCCGAGATTGCCTTGGCTAACCTCACCACAGAGTTGCTTTGCAAAGGCACAGAACCGTGACCAGCGACACCTGTCGCAACCAGTTCAAGCCGGTAAGGCAGTTTCTCAACAGTTTGCACACCGGAATACATCACCTCGCGGTTAACTCTGGACACGCCGCCTCCTTCGGCAAGGCAGAATTCAGCTTCAATTTCTTCGAAGTGCTCGTTCACCATGAACTCAATCCCATATTCCACAGCACCTTCCTCGCCGGACTCCGCCAGAAATATGACATCGCGTGCCAACGAGACATTTTGCCGTTTCAGCTCCAGCATGACCATAAGTCCGGCAGCCAGATTATCCTTGTCATCTACCGCGCCGCGACCGTAGACATAGCCATCATCCACCGTAGCACTGAAAGGCGGGAATATCCACTTCTCGGGATCCACATTGACCACATCAGTATGCGCCATGATCAAAAGTGGTCTTTCGCTCCCGTTACCCTCAAGCCTGGCCACCACATTTGGACGCTCCGGATCTATTGAGAACATCTCCACCGGTATCCCCTCGGCTTCCAACACATCTCTGAGGTACTCGGCAGCTGGCAACTCTCGACCCGGCGGATCGCTAGTGTCAAATTGCAGCAAGGCCCGGAAATGACGCAATAATTCTTCTTCGGCGGGTTCCCAGTCCGGCTCCCAATTCTGGGCTTGTATTGCAGTACTAAGGGACACAAGCAGTAAAGCAAGGAGATTTCGCATGGTGATTCCTCATAACAATTTAGGGTCGGGGGATGCCCATCCCTTTGTACCAATAGAATAACAAGTTTCGGTAATGTTATTGAATAACGTAAGCAGTAATGCTGGCCACAACAGTTGGCAAGTCTTGAACAACATCTTTAATTTAAGGAGATTGTGGCCATACCAAGCAATAGGCTGATGCAACAGGCTCAAAAAGATAATTGGCAACGGCTATTTCCTATCGGTAGATAGCAAAATCAGGAACGTAAACCAATCTAAAAAGTTCTGTCTTTAACTGTCAAAGTAGACACAATTAAGAGCTGGCAAAAACCGCTGGGTCCTGATTGCTCCTTCGGAAAGTCTGCTCCCGCTATGGTAATTGTGACAGTCCAAACTCCTTGAGAAACTCATTGTGTTTTGATCTAGTTTCCTGAATCACTCGTTTTGAAGTGTGATTGAGATTGCAATGTTGGAAAGGTATGCAAGCTTGAACGGCTACTGATTCACCAGCCCCACTAGCTCGCTTGGGCTAGTACAATCAGGGTTCCCCGGCTGAATTAATGAAAACCTTTCGTAAACTATGCGCTTATTTGAACGAAAAGGACACCATGAATTCCCAATAACCAGACGTATTTATGAGCAAAGCAAATTTAAGGCACAATCTTAGCACACCAAGACTGATGCGAAGTGTGAGGAACAGTTTCCAGAAAATCTCTGGCCCGATGAAGAGCCTTCAATGGGCATTTTTGCTGATTTACATAAGCCAGGCACCGACCCTCGTCTTTGGTGAAATGCCGCACATAATGAAGCTGGTTTCCAATGCCTTAGCACTCACTTACCAATTACAGCAGATTTTTGAGGTCGGCCCATTCAGGACCGAGAGAGGTGAAACCCATAGTGTTAAGTCATTGTAAATAAGTCGCATTTATTGTATTCTTCTTGCGGTCTATTATCAAGGCGGCGAGGCAAGCGACATGACACTGTATACGGTAACACTAACGCAAGCAGAACGAGATGAATTAGAAG
>JAPORB010000069.1 GCA_026710425.1 Gammaproteobacteria bacterium | reverse complement strand
CCCGATCTGAACATGCTCTGGTAGTGCATCAAAGTCCCAATCCTTATGCGAATAAGACTCAAGTTCATACAAGGTATTTTGAGCGGTGCCTTCGGGCGGTGCAATTAAGTTAATCTCTTTTGACAGCTGCTGTTTCAGAGCGACTATATCCTCACCATAAGCCAGCTCGCTCCCATCTTCTCCCATTACCCTGAGTTTGATACGCAAATGCCTGGGCAACTCGGTTTGCTGAAACTGGCTAACGGGAATGTCCAGTTTTTTGGTGCGGAGTATCTGCGCCGACAGTGCCGAGATAAAATCCTGCTCGCCAGGCAGCATCTGGGGAACAATTTCACTGACAAAACCACTCACTGGAATAAATTGCTTGCGCAAGGATTTTGGCAAAGCCTTGATCAGGGCCGTGCACTTTTCAGCCATAATCCCCGGCACTGCCCAGTCGATATCAGCCTGGGAAAGTTGAGGCAGTATTGGCAGAGGCACCTCAATTGTAGCTCCGTCTCGCTCATGGCCAGGGCTGAACAGGTAGTCAATGGGCAATGTGTTGTGGTGCACGGCAGCCTGATCTGGAAATTGCCGAACCAAAACCTCCTCGGTACTTGACTCATCCTCCCCAAACAATGCAACCCGATCCATCATCAGGGCCGATATTTGCTCCCTGCCCGCCGCATTGAGCCAATGCCACAACTCGGCAGTCGAGTTGATATCCGATGGGATCCTTGCCTGATAAAAGTCTGCAATATGTCCCGAGCTGACCCATTGACCCGGTTTACGAAGTTTCTCTTCCTGTCGCGCCAGATCTTCCAAAAACTTGGCATTGCTGCGAAGAAACTCACCCGGCTTACCTTCAAGAATGACCTCACCCTCCACCAGAGCATGCCGAATAAACAGGTTTCGAGCCTGTTGACTGTCTATCGGCGCAAAAGGAACCGCCCTCTTCTCAACCAGAACCAAACCAAACAGACTCACCTTTTCCCAAGCCATCACGGATTGTCGCTTCTTGCTCCAATGCGGGTCAAAGTACTCTCGATTTATCAAGTGTAGAGCCTTGTCCTCCACCCAATCGGGCTGAATTCTTGCGGCCATGCTGGCAAAAGTTTGTGAGGTCTCAATCTGATCACCTGTCACAATCCATTTGACCGATTTATTACTCAGAGCCGAGCTGGAAAGCAGCTTTAATTTTTTGTTGCGGCTACCTTGGTAGGTCTTGCCCTCATGCCGCACAGCAATCTGATTAAGGGAGCCAGTGATAATGGCCCGATGCACAGCGGCATAATCCGCACGGCTTCGATTCAAGCTGAAACCCAGATTTTGGCAGGCGAGCAGCAGCTGTCGATGTAGCTCCCGCCACTCGCGCATGCGCAACCAGGACAGGTGATGTTTCCGACAAAACTTGCGCAACTGACTTTGACTCATCTCCTGTCTGTGTTGTTCATACTGCTCCCACAGATTTACCAATGACAGAAAATCAGAGTCATTGTGAGCAAAACGTTGCTGACTCTCCAGTGCTTGGGTGCGATTATCTGCGCCCTGCTCCCTTGGGTCAGAAATACTCATAACACTTACAATTATCAGCATCTCACTCAGACAGCGTTCCTGCTGAGCTGACACGAGCATACGGGCATATCTGGGATCAACCGGTAACTGTGCCATCTGCTTGCCGGTTGCGGTCAACTCTCGCTGTTGATTAAGGGCAGTCAGTTCAACCAACAAGCGAAAACCGTCATTAATGGCCTTGGGGGCTGGTGCCTCCAAAAACGGAAAGGCAGAAATTTCACCAAGACGCAGATACAGCATGCGCAGAATGACCGAGGCCAGATTGGTGCGAAGAATCTCTGGATCAGTGTAGAGTGGACGTGAATTGAAGTCTGCTTCCGAATAAAGTCTGATACAGACTCCATCAGCAACTCGACCACAGCGTCCCATACGCTGATTGGCACTGGCCTGGGAGATCGCCTCGATAGGAAGGCGTTGCACCTTGCTTTGAAGGCTGTAGCGACTGATCCGGGCCAGCCCAGTATCAATCACATAGTTGATGCCAGGCACGGTAAGCGAGGTTTCAGCCACATTGGTCGACAAGACGATGCGACGCCCCTTGTGCGGCTGGAAAATACGAGCTTGCTCAGACTGCCTGAGCCTGGCATACAGTGGCAAGATTTCAGTATTGGCCAATCGCTGCCTGCGCAAGGACACCGCAGTCTCCCTGATATCTCTCTCAGTAGGCAAAAAAACCAAAATATCGCCAGACAGTGACTGTTGTTGCCTGTCTCGGGACTCTACCTCCTGAACAGCGGCTAAAATTGCCCGAGTTTGCAGGTCGACTGTATCATGACTCTGACGCTCGGCAACGGATGGTACATAACTCACCTCCACCGGATATGTTCGCCCGGAAACCAGGATCACTGGTGCCTTGTTGAAGTGGTCGGAAAACTTTTCCACATCGATGGTGGCCGAAGTGATGATTAGCTTGAGATCCTTGCGCCTGTCGAGCAGCCATTTGAGATAGCCCAGCAGAAAGTCAATATTGAGGGACCGCTCATGAGCCTCATCAATAATGAGTATCTCATACCTGTTGAGGTATCGATCCTGCTGTATTTCGGTCAATAGAATCCCATCTGTCATGAGCTTGAGAAAAGATGTGGCCGCCACTTTTTCATTAAAACGAATCTGGTAGCCGACCCCCTCCCCAAGGGCTACCCCCAGCTCTTCAGCCACCCGGTTCGCCACTGAGATGGTCGCCAGCCGTCTCGGTTGGGTGTGCCCTATCAGACCTCTGCGCCCCAGACCCGCCTCAAGACAGATCTTGGGCAGTTGTGTGGTTTTACCGGAACCAGTTTCACCTGCCACCACCAATACCTGATGCTGGCTAAGTTTTTCGACAATATGAGAGGAATGAGCGGAAAATGGCAGTTCTGGAGGATAGTTGAAGCTGTCTGGTATCGCCGCCTGTCTCAACTCACAGGCAGCGATTGATTGACTGATAGCATCCTTCAGCTCTTGCTGCTGCCGATTAGCACGATCCTGGTTGCTTTGGTCAGCACACTGTTTGAGACGACGGCGCAGCCAGGGAACATCAGCAAGCTGACATCTGTCGAGGGAGGTGGCAAGGTTATCCGGTGACCAGGTATTCAAGGGTGAGTGCTGTCCAGGCAGCATTGGTATAACCGGGCACGGTCCCCGGGTTGACTGCAATTTAATGACGCAATTTGCGCCGGATTACTTTTCCTACATTGGATTTCGGAAGATCCGCAGCATAAACAATCTGCCGGGGGATCTTGTATGCAGTGAGACCTTCCTTGCAGTGCGCTATGATCGCTTCCTCATTCGGAGTCGGGTCCGAACATACCACGAATAACTTGATCCGCTCTCCAGTGCGTTCGTCTGGCTCGCCAATGGCCGCACTTTCCATTATGGCTGGATGCTGGTTGACCCAGTCCTCTATCTCGTTTGGAAACACATTGAAACCGGAGACAAGAATCATGTCTTTCTTCCGATCTACTATGGTTATCACCCCTTTCTCATCCACCATCACATAGTCACCGGTTTTGAACCAGCCATCGGCAGTAATAGCCTCTTTTGTCGCTTGCTCCTGTTGCCAGTATCCCAACATTACCTGAGGTCCACGCACCCAAGCCTCTCCGCGCTCCCCCACCGGGACATCCTCACCAGCCTCATTAACCACCCGAAGTTCAGTCTCTGGCATCAATCTGCCCACAGTACCGATTTTCACCTCACCAGGCAGATTGACAGTTATCGCTGGCGAACATTCGGTCAGGCCGTAGCCCTCGTAAATCTCACAGCCGGTCGCCTGCTGCCACTGATCTGCTACCGAGGTCGACATGGGCATACCACCAGCTGCGCAAAACCGAATTTGGGAAAAGTTGATTTTGTTGAAGTCCTTATGTCGCATCAGGGCAAGATACAGAGTGTTGATTCCGATCAGGCCGCTGATTGGGTAGTTCCTCAATACCTTGATGAAACTGCCAATATCTCGGGGATTGGGAATCAGCACATTGTGATTTCCGGCGAAGGGCATGACAATCCCATGCATCAAAAATGCATAACTGTGATACAGAGGCAAGGGGGCTGCCAGGATTTCACAACGGTCCCGCATTAGTAATCGGGCCCGAGATCGCAGCTGCATCATATTGGCAATCAGATTGTTGTGGCTCAGCATGGCACCCTTGGAAGGGCCAGTGGTGCCTCCGGTATATAAAATCACCGCCACTTTGTCGCCTTTGCCGTGCTCGATGACCTGACCATTGAGTTGTCCTGTATAAGCAATACACTTGATGAAATCGATCGCTGCAGGCAGACGATATGGCGGCACCATCCTACGCAAGGTGTTGGCGGCGAAGTTAAGAATAGCTCGCCTGATTGGAGATTGCAGATCACCAAGACGGGTGACAATTACAGTCTGGATTTGAGTTTTGTCAATAATCTTTTCCAGCTTCTGGCAAAAGCTGTTGAGAATTATAATAGCCTTCACCTGGGAATCGACAAACTGATGCTCCATTTCCTTTGCAGTATACAGCGGATTGGTATTGACGATGATTAGTCCGGCCTTGATGGCTGCTTGCATGGCTACCGGAAATTGCAGCAGATTAGGCAACTGGATGGCAATATGATCACCTGGTTGCAGCGGAGTTTGCTGCAGAAGGTAGGCTGCAAAGCGGCTAGCCAAAGCATCCACCTCATGGTAACTAAGTGTCTGCCCAAGGCAACTGTAGGCACTGAGATTACCATGCTCGTTGGCGATGAAATTGAAAACCTCATTCAGTGAACTGAAGCGTTCCGGACGTAAATCTTCAGGCAAGGTTTTCACGAGAATATGTGCCGTAAGGGGTATTAACTGACTATTTGGCCAGCACGGCCATGGCCTCTTCCAGTCCGCCGACCGTAAGGGGGAACATCTTTTCTTCCAACAGCTCCTTCACGGTCGCTATGGAGTAACTGTGTTTCCAATATTCTTTTGGGGTTGGATTGATCCAGACAAGGTGCTCGAAACTATCGGCAATACGCTGCATCCAGACGGCACCCGCTTCCTCGTTATAATGCTCAATACTGCCGCCCACATGAGTAATTTCATACGGTGCCATGGTAGCATCGCCAACAAAGATAACTTTGTAGTCCTTGCTGTATTTATGCACTATGTCATAGGTGGAAGTGGTTTCGGCATGACGACGCCGACTTTTGGTCCATACCGACTCGTAAAGAAAGTTATGGAAATAGAAATACACCAGATGTTTGAATTCATTGCGAGCAGCTGAGAACAGCTCCTCACAGATTTTGACATGAGGATCCATGGATCCTCCCACGTCAAAGAACAGCAACACCTTCACTGCATTATGACGTTCGGGAATCATCTTTATATCCAATAGTCCGGCGTTGCGAGCAGTAGAAGATATGGTGTTATCCATGTCCAGTTCTTCTTCAGCCCCAGTGCGGGCAAAGCGGCGCAGTCGACGCAGAGCCATCTTGATATTACGTGTACCGATCTCCACCGAATCATCAAGATCCCTATAGCTACGCTGATCCCAGACTTTCACCGCCCGACTGTTGCGCCCTTCATCCTGACCAATGCGAATACCCTCAGGATTATATCCATAGGCCCCGAAGGGAGAAGTACCGCCAGTTCCTATCCATTTGTTCCCTCCCTGATGTCGCTTTTTTTGTTCATCCATGCGTTTGCGAAATTCTTCCATCAATTTTTCAAGGCCCCCGAGAGACTGAATCTTTGCCTTTTCCTCGTCGGTTAGCATGGACTCAAATTGTCTACGCAACCACTCCTCGGGTATCTCCAGTAGCGACAGGTCATCAATCAGATCGATCTTTTCGAAATAGCTGGCAAAGGCCAGGTCAAACTTGTCAAAGTTTTTTTCGTCCTTGACAAAACAGGCACGCGAAAGATAGTAAAAGTCATCCACGCTACCGAAGATGAGATTACGTTGCAGGCATTCCAGTAGTGTAAACAGCTCTGTGAAAGACACCGGTAGACGGTGCTTTTTCAAAGCCATAAAAAAATTGATCAGCATTAGCGTTTCGCCCGATGCATGAAAGCCAGTTTTTCTAGCAGGTGAACGTCCTGCTCATTTTTTAGCAAGGCACCATAAAGGGGTGGTATGGCATTTTTTACATCATGGTTCTTCAGCACGTCTTCGGGAAGATCATCAGCCATCAATAGCTTGAGCCAGTCAATCAACTCAGATGTACTGGGTTTTTTCTTCAAGCCGGGCACCTTGCGCACATCAAAAAAGATATCCATGGCCTGACTGACCAATTGTTTCTTGATGCCTGGATAGTGAACTTCTACTATCTTCTGCATGGTCTGAGGATCAGGAAAATCGATATAATGGAAAAAGCATCGCCTGAGAAAAGCATCAGGAAGTTCTTTTTCATTATTACTGGTAATAATAATAATCGGGCGGATCTTGGCCTTGATTCGCTTCTTGGTTTCATAGACGAAAAACTCCATCCGGTCCAGTTCAAGCAGCAGATCATTGGGGAACTCAATATCCGCCTTATCGATCTCGTCAATCAGCAACACAGCTTGCTGCCTGGAAGTAAAGGCCTCCCAGATTTTGCCCTTGATGATGTAGTTGGAAATGTCCTTGACCTTTTCCTCGCCCAGCTGGGAGTCTCTGAGCCGCGACACGGCATCGTACTCGTAGAGTCCTTGTTGCGCCTTGGTGGTGGATTTTATGTGCCATTGGATCAAGGGCAAGTCCAGGGCCTTCGCAATTTGCTCCGCCAGCATGGTCTTGCCGGTACCCGGTTCCCCCTTGATTAACAAAGGTTTTTGCAGTTGTATCGCCGCATTGACCGCCAGCTGCAGCTGGTCCGTCGCCACATAGTCCTCAGTTCCAGTGAAATTCATACCTGTATATTCCAGCGTTGTTAATCATAAGGTTTGTCGGGCGGGCATTGTAAAGCTATGCCAAGGAATAATACAGTCCAACTCGGACCTGAGGATCCAAGAATAGAGCAAGTCGCAATACCCAGTATCCGAATGCAAATTGCCGATGCGCTTTGCACCCACTGGCGCTTGTTTTTACTTCTTTGTCCTTCTTTTTTCCCAGAGCCAGTAAAGACTGACCATACATTCAGCAATCAGCAGTGCCAGCAACAAGGGTATGAGAGCCCGACCTGAGGCATCTATGCCAATGGTGACAGCATCCAGAAAAACCACCATCAGAGCAGGTGCAAGGCTGGTTCCCTCCCCATTGGAATACCAAGGTGTAATGATCACAGTCAGCATCAATGCCCTGAGGCTGTAATTGACCCAGCGGGCCTGGACAAAACCGGTAACATGCCAGAAAACACCGTAGAAACCCACGGTTGCTAAAATATAGATTAACCAGATCATGCTGTAATTCTCGGCAGATTCCATATTATCTATTCACTTGCCAGATTAGCGGCTGGGCATTAGATTAACCTGCACCTTTGAAAGTTCATGCGCTTGTTCTCGCTGATTGAATAGCCCGCTAAATTGAGAGTACTTAGGCTTCAACTATTGGCCGAACCCGGAGATTTCCGTTATGCATTGAGTGTTCTGTTCAGTGTGCATTCAAAATCTTTCTGCAGGATTCTCTGACGCCAGCCTTTCATCGGCACTACCCAGTTGAGTTGTCCACACTTCTCATAAACCCTCAACAAATCCTGGAGCCAACGCTTGCGGGCCAACAGTTCAGGCGCAATATTCAACTCTCCGGCCCGGTTCAGGACGATTTGGCGCCATTCCTTTAGCAATCTGCGATATTTATTCGACAAAGGCGGTGGCAGCAAGTCTCTGTCCACCTCATTAGCGGGTGGTGTTTCCAGCAAGCGAAGCAATGCCTTGCCATATATGCGTTTAAGCTGATCACTGAGATCATCCATAGCGTAGAATTCTTTATGGTTGATTTGTTCACATATGCCGAATCTGGCAGCAATGGCAAGTAATTCATTGTCCTTTGCTAGCCAGAGGCGCGGTTTGTTTTGTTTTCGTGCTTCCCTTTCACGCCAAATACATAAAGCTTGCAGCAGCACCAACCCACGATTAGGCAAATGCCATGCTCCTGAAATAGCAGCATAGAGAGTTTGCCAAGCGATAGGATCTTCAGAGTCCGCAACCGTGTGTAACAACGCGGTCATGTCGCCAGCCATCCAATCAGTCTTGGGAGTGCTACTGAGTGTGTCCAAAAGCATGTTATGAATTGGCAACAAATAACGGACATCAGAGGCCGCATAGTGCAGTTGAGAACTTCTGAGAGGCCTGCGTAGCCAGTCAGAGCGGGTCTCTCCTTTTGGTAGATCCACATTCTGCAGTTTTTGCACCAATGACTGATAACTCAGGCTGAATCCCAAGCCAGCATAGGCCGCTGCTATCTGGGTATCGAACAGCTTACTGGGGAGTGCTTTGAAGAACGATTGAAGAAGAACCAAATCTTCGCTGCCCGAATGCAATACCCATAGCAGAGATGGACTTTGCAGTAATTCAATAAATCCTGACCAGTCCTCAATGCAAAGTGGATCTACCAAATAGATTGCCCGTGTATCAGCAAACTGAAGGAGGCCAGGCTTGGGATAAAAGGTGTTGGTGCGAATGAACTCGGTATCAATGGCGAGACTCTGCTGACTACTCCAGGACTGGCAGCATTGGTTGAAGTCTCTGGTTGTTTCAATCAGATGGACGGGATGCTCATCGGTACTCATGCCGCTAGTTAATTTGCTCCATTACTTTGCGTCCGTTAATGGCGTGGCTTAGCGTACTGCCATCCACATACACCAGCTCGCCTCCGACCGGAACCCCATGGGCGATGCGCGATACTACAACATCCATATCCCGACATTGCTCTGCAATATAGTAGGCCGTGGCATTCCCTTCGGCGGATGGATTGCAAGCAATAATAATTTCCTGGATTGATTGGGTATTCACCTTGTCGATCAGCTGCGGGATTCCAATCTGCTCAGGACCTATGCCATCTATTGGTGACAGGTGGCCCATTAAGACAAAATAGACACCGCTGTAGGTGCCGGATTGCTCAATGGCATAAACATCGGCGGGCGACTCAACTACACAACAAAGTGTTTTATTGCGGGATTCACTGCTGCAAATCCGGCACAGTTCTTCTTCTGTGAAAATACGACACTCTCTGCAATTTCCGACCTGCTCAATAGCTGACTTCAATGCCTGACTGAGCTTATCGGCCCCCTTTCGATTTCGCTCCAGCAGATGCAACGTCATTCGCTGAGCCTGCTTTGGACCAACTCCCGGCAGACATCGAAAGGCTTCAATCAACTGGTCCAATAACGGACTAGAGTTCACGCGCAGTTCCTAAAAAGGCAGTTTGAAACCTTGAGGCAGGTTAATACCACCTGTCATGGCACCGAATGCTTCCTGTTTCTTATCCTCCAGTTTTCTTGCTGCATCGTTAAACGCCGCTGCAATAAGGTCTTCAACCACCTCTTTATCTTCCTGCATCAAGGAGGGATCAAGATGTACTGACAAAACCTCATGCCTACCATTCACTGAAACTTTTACCAAACCGGCACCGGACTCTCCATTGATTACCTGTTTAAGTTGATCCTGCTGAGCCTTTTGAAAACGCTCTTGCATCTCCTTGGCCTGTTTCATTAATTCACTAATGTCGTTCATTACCACCTCTTGTTCAATTCTGAACTGCTATCTTTTGCCCGCTTCAATCAATAGAGTGATTAGAGTTTCTGCCTGTGCCTAGACTTTCTTATCAACGGGAACAATCGAGTCAATAGCTATCGTGGCGGAAAAGCGTTTAATGAGTTCCTGCACATTACTGTCCTGCTCAAATCGCTGCACAAGTTCCTCTCTGCTTTCTTTCCTCTTCTTTGCTGCCAGTCTGGCTGGAGTCTCAACATCGACCTTGCCAATTTCCACAACAACTCTGAGCGATTTGCCAAACAACTTTGCTATAACCGCCTCCAATCTGGGCAAATATTCCTCGTTGTAGACTCCACTGAGCTCAGAATCCAGGCGAAACAATATCTTGTCCTCATTGGCCACTAGCAACTGGCAATTATCCAGGATATTCGCCACATTCCCGCTACCGGTATGGGTTGAATAAATATTCAGCCAGCTCTCATGATCAAGCTTTCCGAAACCGTCAGGCAGACTGGAGGTATCAGAATCTGGAGAGTGTTTTTCCAGCTTTGGGTTCGCATCCGCTTTAGCGGATTCATCTGGTTTCTTCTTTATTAATTCGCTACCTTCCCCGTCAGCTGCATCAGATTTAGCGTCCTCCAATTCATCAGTAAGCCCAGTTTCTGCATAACCCTCAACAGACTGCACAGACGGCTGTGCTACCTTGCTTCTATCGTCTTGCGGGACCTTGCTATTTAATTTTTCTGTAGTTTCCTGATCTACTTTAGAGGATTTTACTTGAGCCGCTGTTTCTTTTCGTATATCGGATGTCTTGTCCCGAGTTGCCAAATTTTCTGCTTCGGCACCATTGTCAACATTACTTTCAATGTCATTGGTTTGACTCGCCTGGTTTAGCTCTTCAGGCTTTTTTTTAACTTCGTCGGTATTTTCCGCTACTGCTGCATCATTTTCGGGTTGAGGTAATGCAGGTTTCATCTCCTCATCAATTAGTGTGGGCGAAAACACCATCATTCGAATCAGTAACATCTCAAAGGCAGTACGAATGTCAATTCCTGACCGCAGGTCGGCACGCCCGTTGACACCAATCTGATAAAACAGTTGGATATCCTCAGCAGTGAACAGTTTCGCCAGTTTTTCCATTTGAGCCTTGTCGCCATAGCTGTTGTCAACGGAAGCTGGTGCCACCTGTGCTATGGCCAGCCGATGCAGACAGGTCAACATGTTGTCCAGAGTATGAGCATAGTCAGGTGAGCGGTCGGATAGACTGTTCACCAGCGCTAACAATCTACTGACATCCCCAGAGGCCATGGCTGAAAGAAGGCTGAAGACCTGCTGTTGATCCGGCACACCGAGCATATCGACGACACCACTTTTATCAATTTTGCCCTGACAGTAAGAAATTGCCTGGTCTACCAGAGTCAGAGCATCCCGCATGCTGCCTGAGGCTGCGGCCGCAATTTGCCAGAGGGCTTCCTCATCGTACACAATCCCTTCTTCATTAAGCACATGCTGTAAATACTCAACAATCCCTTTGGGGCTCAGATTCTTCAGGTTGAACTGCAGACAGCGGGACAAAATGGTGATAGGAAGTTTTTGCGGATCTGTTGTCGCCAGCAGAAACTTGACATGTGGAGGGGGTTCTTCGAGAGTTTTCAGCAATGCATTGAAGCTGTGTTTTGACAGCATATGTACCTCATCAATGAGGTAGACCTTGAATCTGCCGCGACTGGGTGAATACTGAACGTTTTCCAAAAGCTCCCGTGTATCTTCAACTTTGGTCCGGGATGCGGCATCCACCTCGATCAGATCAATAAAGCGTCCTTCGCTAATCTCCAAGCATGCTGTGCATTTTTCGCAGGGTATGGAACTGATGCCTTCTTCACAATTCAAGCACTTGGCCAGGATCCGAGCCAGCGTAGTTTTGCCAACCCCCCGAGTACCTGTAAACAGGTAAGCGTGGTGCAAACGCTGGTTGTCCAGTGCATTGATGAGAGATTTCAAAACATGGGACTGGCCGGCGACTTGTTTGAAATTCGAGGGACGCCATTTACGGGCGAGAACTTGATAACTCATGGATTGTCGGCCCTGCTGACTTGACCCGCCTTGTCTCGTAAAGCTGGCATGATGAAGGACAGGCTTTGGCCTTGGCTATGCGGCTGGGTGAGTGGTAGCCCCTGTCAGCCACACCGCGGCACATGAACCAGTTACTACCGTTGCTCCCTTCCGGGC
>JAPORB010000055.1 GCA_026710425.1 Gammaproteobacteria bacterium | reverse complement strand
TCAATTTTCTATCCTACAATGTAATTCATGGATGAGGTCAATACATTGGTGGCATCAATGAAGCAGGATGAGAGAGAAGTTCCTGAAGAGGATAAGACGAAGGGTCTTCATGTCTTTAGCAATGGTCAAATGGGAGTATTTCTGTCAATAGCTGCCATCTTGATCAGCGTGAATTTATGGGGGTTTAGTTCCATCAATACTCGAATTGATGACTCGGTTGTTAGCATCAACACCCGAATTGATGATGTCAACACCAGAATTGATGATGTCAACACCCGGATTGATGATCTTTCTATGGAAGTCCGCACACTGAGGGGGGAAGTTGTTGATGTCTCCATTCGGGTTGCCCGTATTGAAGGGCATCTTGGTTTAACAACAGAGTTGGCAATTGCCGAGTACACCGACCCGGAAGACGCATTGACTAACCCATCTGCACCTCTTGCCACCACAGGAAACTGACTGCATGTTTCTGCTTCAACCTATGGTTGGAGAAAGAATAATGCAGGCAACCCTGAAGTAGAAGACAGATACCGGAAGATAAGTTTTAATCACGGCATTCTATCATCTATCCCATTATGATCATTTGCCCACAATCTCGTTGGGTTTCAAGGCTAACTGGTATCAAGTCAAGGGATATTGGTTGCATAGGCGGGTTTATTCGCACTTTCTGGTAATTAAGACGGTGGGGCAAACCAAAGTAGGCAATCTGCCATTTTTCGATTCACAAGACACTAGGCAAGCAGCGCGGAGGAGCTTATTTCAATACTAATAACACAACAGCAATAATCAATGGCTTTTTAATTCAGGAGACTGTAATTCATGACTAACGAATTCCAAATTGTCTATCACAATATCGATCAGTCCAATGCAGTGAACGAAGCTGTGCAAAAACGCATATCGAAGCTTGAACGTTACTGTGATCAGATCATTACCGGTCGAGTCGTACTGGATTCTCCACATAATAACCGCCATAAGGGCAAGGTCTATTCAGTCGGTCTGGAAATACACACATCCACCAAGGAAGTACGAGTTAACCAGGATCAGCATGACAATCCGGCACATGAGGATCTTTATGTGGCTATCCGTGATGCGTTCAATGCTGCCGAACGGCAACTCAAGTCTATCGACAAGAAACACCGAGCTAGTAAGTCTCAGCGTACTGAGAACGGTTCAGACCACATGGCCGGGTAATTCTTGGCCTGAAATTTTCAGTTTCTTATTCAAGCAGTCGTGTTAATCCTGGTTTGACCCTCTCCCCAGCTTTCAAGGAGATAAGATTAAAAAGAATCTGGTGACATCATGAACTGGTTCTGACTGTTATAAACGACGTAAGGCAGATAGCATTAGCAAACAGACATGGACTTAAAATAAAATTCCATTGACTGTTTATCTTGTGATGGAATCTAAGATGTCTACAAAAAGGATTCAAACATAGCAGAAAATATCTTGTCATACTTTCCGAAATAAAATAGGTAAATAGGCCATATCAAAACACACCGAGGCTATGGACCAACTTATTGATAAATTTTACGAAGCAGTTGAATTCGTATTAATACCAATTGCAAAGGAAGTGGCAATCTCAAATCTATATCGTGGGTATCAGGGACAGATGATTATCCAAATTTCAAGGAATATTGAGAGATGCGTAAGGAACCTCCTTCAGAATGTTAGGTAGTATTAGTAAATGCTATGAATATAAGATGATAGCAAGAAAGAGAATCGCGAAAATGGAAAAAATTGACTCTAATCAAAAATTGGAAATTGAGGCGGCGACCTTTCGACGTCTGCTCAAACATCTTGATGACCACAAGGAAGTGCAGAATATAGACCTGATGAATCTCGCCAACTTCTGCCGTAACTGCCTGTCCAAGTGGTATCGGGCTGAAGCGGAACAACGGGGATTCACCATAGACTATGATCAGGCTAGGGAAATAGTCTATGGCATGCCTTACGCGCAGTGGAAAAATCAATACCAACAAGAGGCGACTACAGAACAACTTGAGCAGTTCAGCCTTGGACAATCAAAGCAGGTTCGACCCGCCTCGTCATCACCACCGCAGAAATAAGGCTGATACTCAGGTTTCCGCCTGGCAATGTTCTGCCACAAATAACTTGTTTCGAACCAGTTGGCGGTATTCATTTGGAGTCATGGCATTGGATCTTCGGAATACTTCGCTGAAATAGCTGGTGTCCTGATAGCCTACAGTCCCTGCTACTTCGGCGATAACCAGATTGCTTTGCTTTAATAGCTGCTTCGCGTGTTCAAGCCTCAGACTCTGCAGGTAGCTCAGAGGTGTGGTGTCAGTGGCCTGCCTGAAACGCCTGTTGAGAGACCGCACACTCAACCCGAAATGTTTTGCCACCTCTGCTACAGTCACCTGTTGCTGAAAATGATTCATAAACCATTCCTGCACAGCAATTATTAGCTCATCATAATGGGCACTGTGCCGATCCCTTCCCAGCAACTCGGATTCAAAGGAAGGTTTCAGTTCATGAGTGAAGTGCTGAGCAATTTCATTGGCAATGTTAGTGTCGTAATAATTGCCTATAAAGTGCAACATGATGTCGCGGATGGCATTGACAGAGCCTGTGCAATAGACCCGGTCAGCACAAGTCGTGAAGCGCTTGCGCTGCAGCTTTACCCGGGTGTAGGTACTGGCAAACTCATGAAAGTAGCGCCAATGTGTGGTCGCCGATCTGTCATCGAGCAGACCAGCTTCGGCTGCAAAAAACGCGCCGCCCGCCACAGCACACACCGTGGCACCGGACTCGTACTGCTGCCTTAGCCACTGCGTAATAGCCGGATATTGCCTTACCGCTTGTGTTGGCTTACGCCATAGGCCGGGTATGAATATCAGATGCTTTAATTCTGCTTCGCTGATGGTATTGTGGCAATCAACCCTCATGCCTCCACTCAGAATCTGTGCACCCTTGTGCGGGCCAACCAGCTGAATTGCATTCAGCTTGGCTTTTTGTTTGCGAGCAAGGGCAATGTCATTGGCAGCACTTAACATCTCCAGCGGGATGCTGATAGAGGAACCAAGAGCTCTGGGCAACACCAGTATGGCTATATTTTTCAAGCCTAAGCTCCCGATTGTCCATTATTCCCGGAGCGATTATACTCATGCGCCAGATAGTCAATTGCGAGAACTACAAATGGCTCAACACCTGAAGCCAGACTAATTTCGAATTCGGTATCCACCCGTTTTCCCAGCAGTTCCCTACCCATGGGTGAGTCGATGCTGATATAACCCCGTTGCGGATCTATCTCATCCGGTCCGACAAGTCGATAGCGGAATGTTTGCCCTGATTTATCCTCAAGGGTCACCGTAGCCCCGAAGAAGACTTTGCTTTTATCCTCTGGAGGTGATCGTACAACAATGACCTCGTCCAGACGTTTACTGAGATAACGTACCCGGCGGTCAATTTCCCGCAACCGTTTTTTGCCGTAGATATATTCAGCATTCTCTGAACGGTCACCTAGTGCAGCCGCATCGGATACCGACTGGGTTACCTTCGGCCTTTCGGTTTTCCATAGAGTATGCAACTCCTGCCTAAGAGCTTGCTCGCCCGCAGGAGTTATGTATTTGGCACCGGGTTTGCCCGGCGGATGGTAGCGACCCATGTATTTTCATCCCAGCTGTAAGGCCAATTGCCTGGATATCTCAAATTCTGCCGCCCCTTCCTTCGCTTGTAGAGGAGTCACTCGCACACCCAGCCCCAGCAACCTAACGGCCTTATTACCTCGGCTGAACCCCTCCCGGCAAAGCTTGATAAAGTTGTCCGACTGTTCAGTATAGGAGAGCATCTCTACGGTAGTCTGAACGAAATCATGAAATTTTATTTTGACAAACTGTTTGCGGATCCGATAGTTGCCCTTGATGCGATTTAAGCGCTCTGCCAGCAGTTCCTCCAGATTCGGCAACTCCCTCAGACAGGACTCCAGATCCGGCAAATCCTCGGTGTAAGTGTTTTCTACGCTGACAGATTTTCTAATTCGATTGGTTTGTACAGGACGATCATCTATGCCCAGGCTTAATTCCTGCAGGCGTGGACCAAAGCTGCCAAAATATTTTGTCAGTCGTTTTGTACTGAGTTTGAGAATATCGCCACAGGTTATAATACCCAGACTTTGCATCTTTGCAGCAGTAACCTTGCCCACTCCATGCAACTTCTTGACTGGTAGTATTTGCACAAAGTCTTCGACCGCTTCTGGCCGAACGGTAAATTGTCCGTCCGGCTTCTTCCAGTCGCTGGCGACTTTAGCTAGGAATTTGTTGGGCGCAATCCCGGCAGAAATGGTAATGCCTACAGTCTCCCTAACTTCGTCTCTTATGGATTTGGCAATCAGAGAGGCACTACCACTACAATCACCTGAGTGGCTGACATCCAGATAAGCTTCGTCAAGAGACAATGGTTCAATTAGCGTTGTGTATTGCTCGAAAATGTCGTGGATACTGGCAGAGGCTGACCGGTATTTTTCCATGTTCGGCTTCACAATAATCAATTCCGGGCAACGCTTGCGGGCAGTGGCGGATGCCATGGCAGAATGGATACCATACTTGCGTGCCTCATAGTTGCAAGTTGCCACCACTCCACGTCGCTCTGGAGAACCGCCAACTGCCAGCGGCTTGCCTCGCAGTTCTGGATTGTCGCGCATCTCAATGGATGCATAGAAGCAATCGCAGTCGCAGTGAATAATTTTACGAAGATCGGACATGGATGCATTGTATCGGGTGTAGCCGCATAAGCCTAATACCTGAGCTGTCGGTTCTGATTGCTAGTGCTCCAGTAAGGCCAGCATATCGTCGAGACTCATGCGTGCAGCACTGTCGGTCCCTTCCAGCAGTCGGTCAGCCAGATCACGTTTGTGGGCATGTAAGCTGACAATCTTATCTTCAATAGTGTTAGCGGCGACCAGTCGATAAACGGTGACCGGACGCTGCTGGCCGATGCGATGGGCGCGGTCGCTGGCCTGATCCTCTACAGCTGGATTCCACCAAGGGTCCATGTGGATAACATAATCGGCAGCGGTCAAGTTCAATCCCACCCCACCAGCTTTAAGACTGATAAGAAACAATGCAGCCTCGCCGGACTGAAACGCGTCTACCTCCTGCCGACGGCGGGCAGCAGGTGTTGATCCATCCAGGTAACGGTAGGTAATACTTCGATCGTCAAGGTAAGCGCGCACCAGACTTAGGTGATCGACAAACTGACTGAAGACCAGTGCCCGATGCCGATTCTCCAGCAAATCGTCGAGTATGTTGGCGAAGGCATCAAGCTTGGCCGAGGGTAGTTTTGCATCCTTGAGAACCAAGTTGGGGTTACATACGGCGCGCCGCAAACGAGTAATTTTTGCCAAAGCCTGGAATCGACGCTCACCTGGCGAAAGGTCTGAGTCGGCCATCTGCTCAGTAGCTTCCCGACGCAGTGCTTCGTACAAGGCGGACTCATCTTCACTTAGATCAACATGCACGGTGATTTCGGTCAGCGCAGGCAGTTCCTTCAGAACTTCGCTTTTCAGTCGGCGCAGGATAAAGGGCTGAACGAGTTGTCGCAAAGTGGCGGCAACCTGTCGGTCTTTTTGATTTTCGATGGGATAAGCAAACTTTTTGTTGAATGCTTCGCGGGTGCCGAGCAAGCCGGGGTTAATGAAAGCAAATAAATTCCACAGTTCACCCAGATGGTTTTCAATGGGGGTACCTGTAGCGATCATCTTGAAATCCCCATTCAGCCCCATCACCGCGCGCGACCGTTTGGTGGCAGCATTCTTGAACGCCTGTGCTTCGTCAGCAACAATGGAGGTCCAGTGAATTGCCTGCAAAGCCTTACTCTCCGATTGCAGAAGGCCATAACTGCACACCAGTACATCATGAGAGCCCAGAGCCTCCAGAGTTTTCGTGCGTTTGCCGACACCGAATCGAATAACGTTTAGCGTCGGCGTGAATCGCTGAGCCTCCTCCAGCCAGTTGGTGCATACCGATGTTGGTGCTAGTACCAGTGCTGGTCCCTGTGGAGCCCTCTGCACCAGCAAGGCCAGTGCCTGCAAGGTCTTGCCAAGCCCCATATCATCGGCCAGACAGGCCCCCGCACCCCACTCCGCCAGTCTGCGTAGCCATTTGTAACCGGCCATCTGGTAATCTCTGAGCTCCGCCTCTACCGTAGATGGCATCTCGGGATCAAGCTCCCGTGCCTGGCGTAAGCGGTCCAGCTGTAGTTGCCAGCTATCGTCGGCATCGATTTCCATGCCGTCGACACTACTCTCGAGCGAGTGAATGCCAAATGTATTAATACGACCTTTGTGGGAAATGCTCGACAGGACTTCCAACTGCTGACGCAGTTTGTCGGTTAGGGCCAGAAACTGACCATCCTTCATTGCCACGAAGCGACCTTTGCTGTTGCTGTTGCGCAGCAATTCCAGCATGGCACTCATGGAGTGGACCTGTCTTTCATCGATACGCAGTTCGCCATCGACTTCAAACCAGTTAGTGTGCTGCCGCAGCGAGACTGACATGCGACTGCTGTCCATGGGTGCAGAGACTTTTAGTGCTTCTCCTTCAGGCCAGTTTAGTACAATATCGTCGCCGAGAGATTTCAGTGTCAGCAAACCCTCCAGTGCGTCTTCCAGCGAATCCCAGCTCCAGTCATTACGGGCCGTCTGATAAAGGCTGGTGCAGGCATCCAGCACTGCATCAAGTTGCTCACTCTCAGCTTCCAGCTTCCGCAGTGTGCTGAAGGGTTTTCCATCTATCTGGGTGAATATGCGTTCGTGACCTTGGCCTGGCATAACCAGTGGACCATTAGCAATAGGCTGGGTATAGAAACTCAACCGCAAGCCTTCTCCTCCTGGTCGTATTTGAACCTGCAGTCTGGTATCCGGAGCTACCTCATCAGCTGTATTTAGCCCCATATCATAGAGATTTGAATGGATAGTGAGGATGGACGCAATAGACGAAATACTTTCAAGCACCTGATCTTGCGCACTGCGAGGCACCTGCAGCCCCTCGCTACCGAGAATCTCAGCAACCTCTATCAGCTCGGAGGTAAACTCATAGATGGTCCATCGTCCATGCTCTTCATTCACAACGATGTTGCTGCTTGTGTCCATATCTGGAAATGGGTTAAGCATAAGCAAAATATTTTCATCGTGATCTTCGACTGTCAGCTCAACTTTGCCAGCGATCATTTCAATTGGGTCTCCGCTGTCATCATCAAAGATGAGTGGATGACCAATAGCATCCGGCAGCACCTCGGCACCGGATAGTCTGTATCCCAATGAATCATTGTAATAGGCATAGTCATAACTCTTCCAGATATGTTTGCAAATCTTAAGGTCAGCTTCAGTGAGATTAAGTGAAATGTTGTTTTCAGCAAGGCGTCTAAGTGCAATCTTTCGGCCACTCGACCATAGGCCTGACTTATTGAGTTTTTGCTCCTTGGCCGTAAATTCATAGTCGTAATAGCTGGGAGACACGAACCAAACTATCCGGCTTTGGTTTGGTTTATTTTCAATTCTTTTCCCCTGACGTGGCTGGTGTACCAGTTTGAGGGCTTGCAGCGATCTTTCCCATTCCTCAGTTCTAGATATTAGACCCAGCAGCTTTGGTTCTAAGGTTTTTGTGGAATCTGCTTGCTTGGCTCCAACGGCAATGAGCAGACTGCTGGCTTCTTGTGCAAACCATTCCAGACCGGCAACTTGGGCCTCATCGTGTGCTACTTGCAACTTTTTCAGAAACTTACCATCCAGATCATAGCCGTTCCAGTAAGTGATAAGTGCAAGAAATAGAAGAGCAAGTCTGTCATTATCATCATGTTCCTTTCTGTATGCCCTTAACATTTCCTGATCAGCCATATCCGTTGCATGCCCCAGATAGATCATGGACATGGAAAAAGTATCTTCTATGAAATTATCCTTGGCGGCCCGCAGCTGATTCTTTATTAGTTGCTCGTCTCCCGACTGCGGATTGCGTAACAGAGTTAGTATATAGATGATACCGGATAGTCCCTCTACTTCAGCATTTCGTTTGCCGGTGTGCTTGCGAATCGCTTTCAATGCTTGCTTGAATTTGGCATGTGTTTCTGACTCTGGGTCTCCCCGCAGAAAGCTCAAGGCAGCCTGCAGCGGTGCAGCCTTGGGTGCTTCAAGTTTAGCTATGCTGTCTTGCGCTGAATCCCACAAACCTCGTACAAGGCACTGTTCCGCATGCAAAGCCATCAAAGGAGAAGGTACATCTTCTGCCTCAACCAGCTCATGCAATAACTGAAAGACAATTTTTCTATCACCCCAAAGCTTAAGGCTGTGGGTCAGCGAAGGTCGCATGACCTGATATTTAAGTGGCAGTGCCAATCGCTGAAAGCTGTCGGGTATGAGTATTGCAGCACAGTCACTCACCAGTTCAAGGCACATATAATCTTTTGGAATCTCATAGGGGTCATTGATTTGAAGCAACTCCATCACTGCCTTGATATCTCCTGCGTAGAGGCCACGAAGAAATTTTCCATGATTCCTTGCTTTATTAAGAGCAATTTCATCATATGGGATAGGCTCAGATTGAAGATACTGCGCCTGCTTGCTCAAGCGGTCGAACTCACCAAGCTTCACAGCCTCATCCATGAGGAAGGAGACGAGCAAAGGGTTGCACCAGTAATTGGAATTTTTCGTGCACAATAACTCATCTCTGACCAGTCCTTGTAATTTCACTTTTTGCATGGATTGCTCACCACGAGATGCCAATATTGGCTTGAATGCAGCGTTCATTTTTGGGACCTTGACTGGTTCCAATAACACCCCCAACAGTCGCATCAGCAACTGCTCTATTTCGGGTAATTTCTGGTAGTTTTCTACCAGGGAGTCAAATGATTTCGTAATTTTGCTCGTATACATTATGTTTTCAGTCCATTGAGTGGTCACGGGTCATAGGTCAGCTGTCTTGTTTTTCACTGCAGCAATTTAACAATGCAGGTTATGGTCGTTGGCGGAAGTTTATAGGGGCGAGGCATTTTGATAATCAGTACTTGCTGTTAGTGCAAGGGCGCAACAGATCGAAATCCCGCCATGATGTATCATTCTAAAGTGATCCCGGCTAGGTATTAGCCTCTGCAAATTCTGCCATGAAATCTACCAGTGCCTGACAACCCTCCAGTGGCATGGCGTTGTAGATGGATGCACGGGCACCGCCTACTGCGCGGTGACCCTTGAGTGCATACAGTCCCCGGGCTTCTGCTTGCGCCAGAAACTCTGCCAGCTTGTGTTCAGGGTTCAGGTTGAAAGTAACATTCATGGTTGATCGGTGTGCAGGCTGAGCTGTACCACGGTAAAAATCGCTGCGATCAATAAAATCATAAAGCAAGGCAGCCTTGGCTTCATTCAGTTGCTCCATAGCAGCGACACCGCCTTTATCCTTCAGCCACTGCAGTACCAGACTCATCATGTAGATAGCAAAAGTGTTGATGGTATTGCTCAGAGAATGCTGTTCGGCACAGGTCTTGTAATTCAGCAATGCTGGCGTTTGCGGCAAGGCATAGTCCAGCAGGTCTTCACGAATAATCACGAGTGCCAGGCCCGCAGGTCCCAGATTTTTCTGCAGGCCGGCAAAGATCAGACCAAAGTCGCTGATATTGATTCTGCGTGACAGGAACTCGGAGGTCATGTCTGCTACCAACGGGATATCACCAGTTTTTGGAAACTCTTGCCAGCGAGTGCCGAACAGGGTGTTATTCGAGGTAATGTGCAGGTAGGAACTGTCCGGATCAATGTCTGATGTATTGATCGACGGAATGAAGCTGAAGTTTTGCTTTTCGCTGCTGGCGATGATCTGCGGCTTACCATAGCGAGTGGCTTCCTTGCTTGCCTTGACAGCCCAGTTGCCAGTCAGCACGAAACTCGCCTTTTGGGCCTGATGGCGATTAATGAGATTGAGCGGAATCGCAGAAAACTGCATTTGTGCGCCGCCGTGAATATAGAGGATTTTATAGTTGGCAGGAATACCTGCCAGTTCGGTCAGCAACTCATCTGTGTGATTGATAATGGAATCGAACTCGGCGGAGCGGTGGCTGATCTCAATCAGCCCGGCCCCAAGGCCCCGGTAGTCAAGAAATTCAAGTTGGGCTTTTTCCATGACCTCAAGGGGAAGCATGGCGGGTCCAGCACCGAAGTTATAAACACGTTTCATAAGTAAGTCCGTTAGAGGTAGAAGCAGAACAGGTCAGAACAGCATGGTTTTTCCAGAACATCATAGAGTTAAGGCAAAGTGGCTAAAGCACAGTCACCTTGATGACATCCTGGATGTTGGCAATGGCATCAATTGCTGTAGCGGATGGCATCGATTCCAGGTCAATTAGATTGTAGGCTACCTCATCCCGGCTTTTATTGATCATGTCGATCACATTGATGTTCTGGTCTGCCAGTACCGAGAGAATTTGTCCCAGCATTTTTGGCACGTTTTTGTTGGTAATAGCCAGCCGCATGCCTTTTTCAGTAGTAGTCGTTCGTTCCAGTGATAATGCCGGAAAGTTTACCGAATTGATTATGTTGCCATGCTCCAGAAAGTCCATCAGTTGCTTGGCTGCCATGATGGCACAGTTTTCTTCGGCCTCGGCGGTGGTGGCTCCGATGTGTGGCATGGCAATCACTTTGTCGTTTCCAGTCAGTTCCAGACGTGGAAAGTCACTGACATAACAGCGTAGTTGGGGAGAGGCAAGGGCCTGTTTCAGTGCTTCCGGATCCACAATCTCATCTCGGGCAAAATTAAGCAGGCAGGTGCCTTCCCGCATCATGCTGAACATGGAGGCATTGAAGAGGTTGCGGGTGCTTTCCAACACCGGCAAGTGCAGGGTGATGTAGTCGGAACCAGCCACCAGTGAGGTGAGGTTTTCGATACGCTTGACCTGGCTTGGCAGTCTCCACGCAGCTTCCACGGACAGTGCCGGGTCAAAACCCTGTACCTTCATGCCCAGTTTGATTGCCATATCAGCCACCAGTGAACCAATGGCCCCGAGTCCGACAACCCCCAAGGTTTTACCAGAGATTTCCTTACCCTTGAAGCGTTTCTTTTCCAGTTCCATGAGTTTGGAAAGATCGTCATGACTACCGGCTTTGTTCTGGGAATTTGCAAAGGCGATTCCGGGAATAATTCCGCGGGAAGCGAGCAACAGGCCGCACAGCACCAGTTCCTTCACGGCATTGGCATTGGCTCCTGGTGTATTGAAAACCACGATACCGCGCTCGGTACAGCTGTTTACCGGGACATTGTTAACCCCGGCACCAGCCCGGGCAACTGCTTTGAGTGAGCCTTTAATGGAGTCAGGGTTTAACTTGTGACTGCGTAGCAGAATGGCATCGGCATCAATGGCATCGGCACCTATTTCATACCGCTCGGCAGTAAAGCATTTCAACCCAAGTGGGGAAATCGTATTAAAGGTCTGAATCCGGTGCATGCTTTTCCTGGAGCGGGCGGTGCTGGTCATGCTCGACCATAAAGATTTGTAATTATCCGTAAAAGCTCAAGCTAACTGAAAACTGTATTGGGCAATAATTGACTTATTTGCTTCTGAAGAATCATGTTTTGTTGAGTGGTCTGCCATATCCCGTCAACTCAACAATGATGGCTCACAGAGTTTGCTCTCAACAGCCCCAGACTACTACCATTGTATCGTTTCCCGTCTCCTCACGGCGGAAAATGCGCTCATCCCAGGTTTTCGAGGCATCGGACTCGAAGACGACCAGGTGTCCTTCGAAGGTGCCGCAGTTGTCCATATAACCACGGATTTGTTCAAGTCCTTGCGCAATGATCGACTCCATTGAATTGCGTGCACGGCGCACCTTACACTCAATGACGATGCGCCGTTGTTCGCCATTGTCAAGCGG
>JAPORB010000068.1 GCA_026710425.1 Gammaproteobacteria bacterium | reverse complement strand
ATTCGATTAATTTCGCAATGTAGCCGGAATTTCTTCGAAGTCATGAAAGCCTCAATATCCCTTAGCCTCATCTCGAGGTTTGCGAAAAGCTCGGTGCACTGCTCTGTAGTCATTGTAGGGGCTTCTGTTTGTCTAGAATCGGTACTGTCTGATTTCCGATAGGAGTGACTATTTCCCTGTTGGGTACCAGCCTCGGGATTGGCACCTGGATTAAACTCCTGATTACGGTAGCTTTTGCGAAGTTTGCGATCGCGTCTGGCACGCCTACGCTCCTTACGGGCCTGTCTTTTTTCAGCGCGTCGCTGTCGACGCTGCATAAGCCGGTCATATTTGCTGCTGTCTTCAAGATAAGGGTCAGGATCGAAGACAAACCAGCAGATAATATAGGCCCAGAAAGTGAAAGGACCAAAAACGAACAAAGATAAAACAGCGATCAAGCGTACCGGAAAATGGCTGACTTCAAGGTAATCGGCAATCCCTGCACAGACTCCCGCTATGCGTTTTTCTCTCTCGTTCTTGTAAATTGGCTTGCGATAGTCAAGCTTTCGAAAATGCTCAGCACCGGGCCTTATGCTGAAATAATTTCGCAGCTTGTCAGGTGTAAAATCCTTGTCCAAGCAGAAGTAAAGGATGAAATAACCCACCAGGATCATCGGCCAGGCGAAAACACAGAAGATGAAGATTATTCTGACGATAGCAGCAGGAATATCAAGCCAGTTTGCCAGTCCTGCACATACTCCCAGCACAATACCATTATCTGAATTTATGTACAATTTCTCTGTCTCCTATTAACTGTCTGAGGGGTACAGCTAGTGTGCTATGTGGCCTATTTATGATTTTCTGATTTATACGCTGATTCTTTATGATCACCAGTCATATTGTGCTCCCTCCAGTCAGGCACCTCAACATCCAGAATGGATTCGAGAACGTAAACTCTCTCCTGGAGGGACTCAGCGATAGCAGCCAACTCGCCGACCTCATACTTGCCCTTGGGTCTGATTGAGTCGTCTTGGCGATTCTTGCTTAGCATTCCGACCCAAACGGTTATTGAACCCAGTACCATCGCTACAAGTGCTATGATGAACTCGAAAGGTCCCATGATTTAATCCTTGCTGGCCAGCTTGCTCTTCAGCGCTTCTAGCTCTTTATCAATGGACTCCTCTTTCTCCAGTTCATCGAACTCGGAGCGCAGACCACGCTGTTCAATGTGTGCACTATCCATCTGACCTTCCATTTGGTCAATCTTCTTTTCATAATACTCAAATTTGTCCATTGCATTGTCAATGGTATAGCTGTGAAGGTGCCGATTCACGTCAACCCTGGACTGAGTTGCTCGGGTACGCATAATGATTGTTTTCTGGCGCGCCCTGGCATCATTCAGTTTGGCTTGCAGCTGTTCGATCTCAACACTCAGCTTGTCCAGGGTCTCATCCAGTTTCCCCAAATCCTTTTCAGTAATCTCAACACTGGCATTGATATTGGATTTCTCAAGCAGAGCTGCCTTTGCGAGATCTTCCCGGCCTTTGGAAAGAGCCAGTTCCGCCTTGGATTCCCAGTCAGCTGCTTGGTGCTTCAGTTTCTCGGCACGGCGGCTCAAGGTTTTCTTTTCTGCAATCACCTTGGCTGTACCACTGCGCACTTCTACTAAGGTTTCTTCCATCTCTTGTATTACCATGCGAATCATCTTCTCCGGGTTTTCTGCCTTGTCTAGCAAGGAACTGATATTGGAGTTGATGATATCGGACAGTCTGGAATAAATACTCATTACTGATACCTCATCTATTGATATGACCATTCTGGAGGTTTCCAGGATGGCTTTTCAGGTTGAATGCAGATAGCGTGCCAAATCACAAATTTCGCTTAACTCTTTGATATATATTAATTTTATTATTCTTCAAGTAAGTATGACGATTGCGGGTGGCTAAAATGCTTAATAAGTGGTAACTTTCGCTATTCTGTAGATGTCTACCGTCATAGATGATGGTTGTGTCGCTGTATTGCCCACTCCCGCAAACTGAGAAGCTGGTCATGAGTATAGAAGAGCGCAAGGCCGCGCCGAGAATGATTGGTCAATCGGCCAGTTTTCTGGAAATGCAGGAACATGTATCTGTGGTGGCACCACTCAACAAACCGGTTTTGATTGTAGGTGAAAGGGGTACCGGTAAAGAACTGGTTGCAGCGAGGTTGCATTATCTATCCCGTCGATGGGATCAGAACTTTCTCAAGATAAATTGTGCAGCCATGACCGAGACATTGCTTGAGGCACAGCTCTTCGGTCATGAGGCAGGTGCCTATACTGGGGCCACAAAGCTACGAAAAGGTTTTTTTGAGAGGGCCCATGGAGGCACCCTTTTTCTGGATGAGCTGGCCAATACCGATATGTCAGTGCAGGAAAAGATTCTGCGCGTTATTGAGTATGGCGAATTTGAACGTCTTGGCGGCAACGAAACCCTCAGCGTGAATGTTCGCATTATCGCCGCCACCAATGAAGATCTTCCTGACCTGGCTCGCAGAAATAAATTCCGAGAGGATCTGCTGGATCGGTTGGCCTTTGATGTCATTACTCTGCCGCCACTTCGAGAGCGATTTGAAGATATTCTGGTATTGGCCGAGCATTTCGCCTTGGAAATGGTCAAGGAAATTGGTGGGGAGTTATTTGCCGGATTTACTGACATGGTGGAGAAGCAGTTGGTGAGTTATGCCTGGCCTGGCAATATCCGCGAACTGAAAAATGTGATTGAACGTGCCGTTTATCAGAACGGCGATGGGCAAATCACTCGCTTGGTATTTAATCCGTTCGAATCCCCCTACCGTCCTGCCTCAGCAAGTAATACTGATCAGAAGCCAGATGTCATAAATCCTGAGTCTGCACCTGTAACAACAACACTCGCTTCAAATACGGCAGTCGAACAGTTGGCGGGAAATATTCCAACAAACGGGTCTCTTGATTTCAAGGAAGAAGTTCAGGCTTTCGAAATCAGTTTGCTTAATCGGGCTATGGAACAGTGTCAGTTCAACCAGAAGAAGGCGGCTGAATCCCTAAACCTTACTTATCATCAGTTGCGGGGAATTCTGCGTAAATATGATCTGCTTGGTTCAAATCAATTTTCTGAATAAGCATGTGATGAGAATATTCAGCACCGTACAGCACAAGTATGAATCAATGAAATCAGTCATAGAAAAGGGGTTTGAGCAAATCCTCATGACTATATGGATCAAATCAACACCGTAGAGGTTCATATGATTGTCTTCGAGTCCGATGCCTCGAAAACCTGGAAGGAGCGCATTTCCCGCCGTGAAGAGGCGGAAATCGATCCTATGGTATTTATCTGGGGCTGTTGAAAGCAAGCATAGCTTGAAGCCGCCGTCGTGCAAGAAAAACTCTCAGGCCATTTTCCTGTCAACCATTGTCGAATGTTCATGCTCGATATCGTTTCGGTTAGAGTAGAGTATCGGCAAGTTGAGTATCCCTAAAATGGCTTGATGAGAATTATGGTAATTCAAACTGTATACCCAAGTTGATTAGCAAATCATTTCATATTCTCTTGAAGATAAGATCCTTGCCACCGATATCAGTTCCTATAAACAAAACCAAGTCGAAATAGTAATTGATCGGCACCATTCCAAAATGGGGATGTCATATTTAGGGCTTGTGCTTAAATCGTTTTAGATTTTACCATTGCCTCATGATCCCCTCACTAAAACAACTTCGCTATATCTGTGCTGTGGCTGAATACAAGCATTTCAGTAAAGCTGCCGCTGCCTGTTTTGTGACACAATCTACCCTGAGTGCTGCAATTCAAGAGCTGGAATCGCAGTTGGAAGTAGTCATTTTCGAGCGTAACAGGAAATCTGTACTCATTACGCCGTTGGGTGAACAATTGGTACAACAGGCGCGTGTTGTGCTTGGTGAGGTGGAGGATTTTATATCCCTGGCAAAAACCCGCCAGGACCTTCTGTCTGGAGAACTTCGGTTGGGTGTGATTCCGACCATTGCACCTTTCCTGTTGCCGAATTTGTTGAACGAACTGCGCGCGCAATACCCCAGACTCAAGCTTTACCTCAAAGAAGATTTAAGTGCACAACTGGTCCAACAGCTGCAACAGGGTCAGCTTGATCTGCTGATTCTGGCCTTTCCATATCCTGTCCAACAGATGGAACAGATCACTCTGTTCAAAGATGATTTTCTGTTATGTCTACCACCAGGACATCAGATGGAAAAGTTGGACCAGGTCAGACAACAACAGCTAAAAGGAGAAAAGCTACTGTTACTGGAGGAAGGTCACTGCCTTCGTGATCATGCACTGGAAGCCTGTAGTCTGAAATCTGCTGATACTGATCTGGTTTATGAGGGAAGTAGTTTGCATACCCTGGTTCAAATGGTGGCCAACGGTCTCGGCGTGACCCTTTTGCCTGAAATATCGTTACGTAGTGATATTCTGGGCGATACACGCCTGCAGCTGAGGCCCTTCAAAAAGGAAAATGTTTCCCGTGATATTGGCATGGCTTGGCGTAAGTCAGATCCGCGCCGGGAGGATTATCACTTGCTGGGAGATTTTGTTACCAGACATCATCGCTAAAGCTGAAGCACTTGCTGGACAGTTTCCCTCAAGGCAGGCACTGTCTCAGCCTCAAACCAGGCATTCCGGCGCAACCACAACTGATTTCGAGGGGAAGGATGAGGCAGAACGAACAACTCTGGAGCAAATTCTTGCCAGCATTTGACTCTCTCGGTAAGATTTTTATGATCGGTGTCGAGATAGTAATTCTGTGCATACATTCCTATCAGCAGTGTGCACTGAATTGCAGGAAGAAGGGCAAGGATTCTGTTGTGCCACAAAGGTGCACATTCAGGTCGTGGCGGCAAATCGCCACCGTGTCCCTTGCCGGGGTAACAGAAACCCATAGGCATAATGGCGATGCTATTGCGGTCATAGAAAAGCTCGGTACTGATGCCCATCCACTGCCGTAGACGTTTGCCGCTAGCATCATCCCAAGGGATTCCACTTGCATGAACCTTGCTTCCTGGTGCCTGGCCAACTAGCAGCAGCTTGGCAGAGTTTGATACCCGCAAAACCGGACGTGGCTGCGGAATCTCGCTGGCACATAATTGGCAGCTGTGCACCTCCCGTAACAACAGGTTGAGGGAACAGGTGCGGGAACCTGACGATGAAATCTCAGTAGACCGAGAGAAAAACTTGGTATGAATGCTGGCTGCCATTTGCTTTATTTTGTCATTGTTGTCAGCCTTTTTGTTATACAGAAGTGGATTCAGAAACAATGGCTGGCGAGTTTGCTACTGCCGGGTTTTACGGCAGGGTAAGACCCTGAGCAGATTACACATATGGATTTATCCAATTGAATAATTCTTCAGACAGATATGGGGCGACAGGTTGCGTTGGCAGATTTCATAATCTGGGCAGGGATGCCATTAAGCTGTGTTTTGCCAATCTGCAGGATTATTCTCTCCAAACTCTGGAAAGTCATAGCCTGCCATGGATAGGTGATGACGAGTTGGCGAGATACAAGCGATATCGGAATCCCCGTAGATCTAAACAGTTTCTGTTAGGCCAGGCACTGCTTAGAGTCGCTCTGAGTCGCATTACCGAAATCAAACCTCAACAGTGGCATTTTACTGCCGGGATGACCGGAAAACCAATCATCAAGTCTCCACTACCTGATGACGAGTGCCACTTTAGTGTATCTCACAGCGGAGAGCATGTGGTGGTGGGTCTAGCTAGGTATGCTGCATTTGGCATTGATGTGGAGAGCTGCACCCGGCAACGCTATCTTGAAAAAATCGCCCAACGTCATTTTGCCCCGCAGGAAATTGCAGAATTGCTATCGCTACCTAAAAGTCAGCAGTTGGCCAGATTCTATGCACTATGGACATTGAAGGAGGCATGGCTGAAAGCTGGAGGATCGCAGCAAACGCCTTCAAGGAAAATCCTGCACAAATTCAGTTTCGGATTTGCCACTGATACAGATGAAATAGAGTTTCATGTCGACGAGCCCCTTTTCGTCGATACCAGAGCTTGGAAATTCTGGCAACTGGAAGTTATGCCAGACCATGCTATCGCTGTCGCCATCAACGGCGGAGACCAGAGGCCTGTGAGAAGCATCAATGCCTACCACTTCGACTCATTTGACCAAATTAGAGAAGTTCCATTGACCATATTGAGGAGAGGCTAATCCTTGGCCATATGTTTGCTTTTTGCGTTCACTTAACGACCGATCTGATATCTATCGATTCGGTTTTTTCGATCATCTAAGCCATTCGAATAGATTCAGTTTTGTTATGAATCTAGGCTTCATGGCTGTTTTACGCAATAATTTCGATCATGGAGATCCGCCAGTGCTGAAATTAAGTGAATATGTATTCCAGCGCAATTTTGGTACCGAAGTACGCCAAAATTATCAGAGCAAAACCCGTAATGGTCCAACGGATCGCTTTCACTCCCCGCCAACCCAACTGATGCCGTCCCCATAACAGCACAGCAAACACACACCAAGCCATCAGCGAAAAGAAAGTCTTATGAATGACCCCATCTCTGGTCCAAATGTCGTCAACAAACAGAAAACCGGCCATAATGCCGACAGAAAGCAATAATTGTCCGACCCAAAGCAATTCAAACAAAAATATCTCCATATCCTGGAGAGATGGAAGGTTGCTGACGAGGCCGCGTGCATAGCCCCGTTTCAGCTGAAAATTCTGAAAGGCCAGCAACATAGCTTGGGCTGCTGCAATGGTGATGAAGCTATAAGCCAGGATTGAGAACAGCACATGACTGGCCAGCCCGGTACCAAGACTGGTTGGAGGGCGAGTACTTGTCAGTGTCAAAGAGGCAACGATGCTAATAATCGCCAGAGGAAACAGCCCGATAAACAGATTATCCAGCGGCTTGCGAATGCTGGAAATCAACACCATGAGCGAAACAGAAACGGCAAAAAGAGTACTGATTTCTGCTATGCCAAAGTGGTAACCGCTACTCGAATAGATTACACCAAGGGCAGAAATTCCGTGCAGTACCACTGCTAGTGCACCGGCACTGAAAACCAGTTTTCTAGTCTGCCGGTTATTGAAGAACTTTGCCAGCTGAAATCCAAAGCTGGCCAGATAAAGCATTACGGCAAAAACACCTGTAATAACAGTCAGTTGCATAGATTTAATCCAACAGGGCCCATGCGGGCGAAAGACTGTGTAGACCTTCTACAGCAATACGCTTGTAGTGGTTTTTGAGTTCAGGTGAGTTTCGCTATAATCTCCCCCATTATAGTCACTTTTGTGGATGAAAACTAATGTTTGAAAACCTCTCCGAACGCCTAGGTAATACTTTTCGTAAACTTTCTGGCAAGTCCGCCCTTACTGAAAACAATATTCAGGAGGCCTTGCGAGAGGTTAGGCGTGCACTGCTTGAAGCTGATGTCGCCCTGTCGGTGGTCAAGGAGGTTATTGACCTAGTCAGCCAGCGGGCGATTGGGCAGGAAGTCGCCAGCAGCCTCACTCCGGGTCAGGCCTTTATTAAAATTGTTCAGGCAGAGATGCAAGCAATCATGGGCTCTGCCAACTCGGCCCTGACATTGAAAACAACACCGCCAGCCGTTGTTTTGATGGCCGGTTTGCAAGGAGCAGGCAAAACTACCACGGTGGCAAAGCTTGCTCGCAGACTCAAAACCGAGGAAGGAAAATCAGTGATGGTGGTGAGTGTTGATGTCTATCGACCGGCAGCCATCCAGCAGTTGCAGACACTGGCCCAGGAGGTCGATGTTGATTTTTTTGCCAGTCAGACCAATCAACGTCCGGAACAGATTGCTGCTGATGCACTGCGTCAGGCCAAAACAAAATTTATGGATGTTTTGATAGTAGACACGGCGGGCCGTCTGGGTATTGATCAAGAGATGATGGATGAAATCCGTCTTTTGCACACTAATTTGTCACCGATTGAAACCTTGTTCGTGGTTGATGCCATGACTGGTCAGGATGCTGCAGTCACCGCCCAAGCCTTTAACAAGGCTTTGCCTCTTACCGGGGTAGTGTTGGCTAAGGCTGACGGAGACGCACGCGGTGGCGCAGCACTTTCTGTCCGTCATGTAACCGGCAAGCCTATCAAATTTATCGGTATAGGTGAAAAGACAGATGCACTGGAGCCGTTTTATCCGGATCGTATTGCTTCTCGCATACTGGGTATGGGGGATGTGCTGTCACTTATCGAGGAAGCCGAGAAAAAAGTCGACAAAGTCCAGGCTGAAAAACTGGCAAAAAAAATAAAGAAGGGAAATTTATTCGATCTGGAAGACTTCAGGACGCAAATTACGCAGATTGGAGATATAGGCGGTGTGAGCAAATTGATTGACTTTATTCCGGGCATGGGTTCCTTACCCTCAGTAAAGAATCAATCATATGATCCGCAATTTCGTCAGATGGAAACCATCATTAACTCCATGACAATGCATGAGCGTTTGAATCCCCATATTCTGAATGGATCACGCAAACGCCGTATCATAAAAGGATCTGGTACCACAATCCAGGACCTCAATCGTTTGATGAAGCAGCACAAGCTGATGCAGAAATTTTTCAAAAAGACGAAAGGAAACAGCCCGGATGGTATGATGCGCGAACTGGAAAGACTGCAGCTTGGTTCAGCCCCAGGCAAAATCCCCGGAATACCAGTGCGTGGCAAAGCCCGCCGATCACGCCGATAGTATTGATACCCGATCGTCTTGCATTTGGACCATGGCATGAGCTTGTCGGCAGGAGCAGCCAAAGCGCGTCATAAAAAGTGGCTTCCAAAACCTGGGCAATTGGCGTAAAATAGCCGCCGTTTTGTGTGATACCTGCCCAAAAACTTTGGGTTTTCACGCAACTAATTGTAATTAAAGAATATTATCAGGATTAAAATTATGGTCACGATTCGATTGTCCCGTGGAGGTGCAAAGAAGAAGCCGTTCTATCACATTACGGTCAGCGATAGTCGGCGAGCTCGTGATGGACGCTTCATAGAGCGAATCGGGTTCTTCAACCCGGTGGCTCGGGGTCAGGAGGAACCTTTGCGTCTGGACATCAGCCGAATGTCATACTGGCAATCTCAGGGAGCCCAGGTCAGCTCTCGTGTGGCAAAACTGGCCAAGGATGCTGCAGCGACCGCAGTTGCCTCAACTGAAGCTGACCCCACAACCTAGGGAACAGCAAATATTCCAGCTCTGAGCCATAGTGCCGTAAACATTGGCAGATGCAGTCCGGCAGAAGTGGAGAGAAGGTCGTACTGGGCAAACTCGGCAAGGCCCATGGTGTTAAAGGCTGGATGTTACTCCACTCTTTTACGGAACCGCCCGAAAACATACTGAACTATCAAAATCTGCAGGCGGAAACAGACAATCGGCAGCTGACGTTGCTGATAGATCAGAGCCGAGAACAGGGTGTCAACCTTTTGGTTCATCTGCAGGGTGTAGATGATCCTCAAAAAGCACGCACATTAACCGGATCCAAAGTTTGGGTTGATGCATGTGAATTACCGGAACTGGCAGATGGCGAGTTCTACTGGCAAGAACTTATCAACATGCTGGTGGTTAATGAGCAGGGGATATTGTTTGGTCAGGTAAGCAGACTCGTGGAAACTGGAGCCAATGATGTGCTGGTGGTGCAGCCAACGCTAGAGAGTATCGATCAGCGAGAACGTTTGATTCCCTACCTGAAAGTTTCCGTAATCAAGCAGGTGGACAAACAAGCTGGTTGCATTACAGTTGACTGGGATGCAAGCTATCTGGGCTGAGTATGCTGACTTGAGCAGCCTGTAACTCGCTGGGGGAGACCGAGACGATGCACATCGGTATTGTCACCCTGTTTCCTGAAATGTTCACTGCACTCACTGATTACGGAGTTAGCGGTCGGGCCTGCAGGTCTTCGGTAGTGCAGCTGGATTTTTGGAATCCTAGGGATTTTACTGAAGATCGCCATCGCACCGTGGATGACCACCCCTATGGCGGTGGTCCCGGAATGCTGATGAAAACCGAACCGCTGGTAGCAGCGATTAGGCAAGCCAGGCAGCGGCTGCTGGACAATGGGCGGGAAAAGAAAGAGCAGAGCATTGAAGTTCGCACCGTATACCTCTCGCCCCAGGGTAAGCCTCTGAATCACACTAAGGTAGTCGAACTATCCCGGTTGGGTTCACTGGTCCTGATTTGTGGTCGATACCAAGGTATAGATGCCCGGGTAATTGAGAAAGAAGTAGACGAGGAAATTTCACTAGGCGATTTCGTGTTGAGTGGTGGTGAAATAGCTGCCATGGCAGTCGTTGATGCACTGTTACGCTTGCAACCCGGAGTGCTGGGAGATGAAGATTGCTCCCGCCATGATAGCTTTACCGAAGGCTTGCTCCATTGTCCGCAGTATACGAGACCACAAGAGTTTGAGGCACTTGAGGTTCCACCCGTGTTATTGAGTGGCGATCATGCGGCTATTGCCGCATGGAGCAATAAACAAAGTCTGGGGAATACCTGGCTAAAGAGACCCGACCTGCTTGCTGATCTGGAATTGACAGATGAACAGAAGGGGTTACTTAATCAATTTAGAGACGACTTCCAGTCATAAATCATTAGTGGAACATCATCAGTGCAGAAACGAATTGCGATAAATATTCTGGAGAAGTGAAATGGGTAAAAATAAAATCATTCAAGAGATTGAATCTGAGCAGATGGGCAAGGAACTGCCTGACTTCGGTCCAGGTGATACAGTCGTAGTCCAGGTCAAAATCAAAGAAGGTGAACGGGAGCGCTTGCAGGCCTTTGAAGGTATAGTGATTGGCCGTCGCAACCGTGGGCTGAACAGTTCATTTACTGTTCGCAAGATATCTCATGGTGTGGGTGTTGAAAGAACCTTCCAGTCTTACAGTCCGTTGGTAGACAGTGTCTCCCTGAAACGGCGTGGTGATGTGCGTCAGGCAAAGCTGTACTATCTGCGTGAACTCACGGGTCGCGCGGCGCGAATTTCGGAAAAGCTTGACAAGAAGGCAATGGAAAATTCGGCTGATAATGTGGCAAAAAACCCCCAATCAACTGAATCACAACAGGCACAGACAATTGCGGTACCTGAGCCAGTCTCCTGAGCAGGTTTCAGCAAGCTGTTTGAATCTCTCTGACCAATCACTCATCTTTTGTGAGATGCGATGAGCAGTTACTGGGTTGTAATGGCTTTGCCCGTTAACGCTTGTGGTTTGATCACAACACACCGGGGACATTTTCAATTAATTGCAGATATTAATTGTCACTTGCATTACCTCATTCCTCAGTTCCAATCATGATCTCTTCGAGGAATCTCTATCAGGCAGCAAGTACTAAATTAGTTTGTGTTGCCGCCCCAATAGCTATAACGAAAAATCTGCCACTTCATTAATGACATAATACTCCGCCGGTCAAAAGTCTGATGCTAAATACCGGAATGAATGTTAGCGTATCAGATATTGAATGCCAATTAAGTCTTGGTGAAGACAGCCTTTGGGAGTTCAAGGCAATAGATTTTGCAGGCCATCGATTAAAGGGGCCAAGTCGAGACCAGCTAGCAGATGAAATAGCCGCCTTTGCAAATACAAAAGGTGGGGTTCTTGTGTGTGGAGTTAATGATTCAGGTAATACACAGGGATTGTCACGAGAGGAGATGGACTCACTGGAAACAATAATTAAAGAAGTCTGCATGGATGCAATCAAGCCGTCCGTACATGTCTATATTTTACGCAATAAGCTAACTTCAGGAGATCCCGTTCTGGTGGTAAGCATCCCTCAAGGTAATGCCTTGCATAAGAGTCCTGGTGGTAGATTCCGAAGGGTCGGAAGGTAACTTCTCAATAATTCGTGGCAATGCAACTTGAATTTTCATCTTATTGATTT
>JAPORB010000019.1 GCA_026710425.1 Gammaproteobacteria bacterium | reverse complement strand
AGCTTGCGCGTCAGATTTACAGTCTGATCCCTTTGGCCACTCGGGAACCCCTCCTACAAGATCTCCCAAGGGTCAAAATCCCTGGCTCTCTTACATAAGAGCGGCATTGTAATACAGGAAATTAAATTGTGCAATTATTTTATGGCAGAAATATTTAGTCCGACCATGACGAGTGTTCTAATTAATTAATTTTAATTAAATCAATAATTTACGTTAAGATAAAGGGTTAGGAAGTTTTTTCTGCCTTCGGTGTTTCTGAGAATTTCTGATAGCAGGCTCCAGCTGCCTGTGCATTTATTATTATTGCAACACTCCCGAGCAACGAATCAGGCCTTCACACATCCACCACTTGCGAAAAGCGGCGGATGGTTCGATGTCAGTAGTCTGGGACTGTTGAGAGAAAATCTTCGGCAAAGATTCCGCCAGATCTTAGGGCAATTCCGAGTTGCTTGAGGTCTAGTTGTTGCTGTCAAAATTAGAGCATGCCCATTCATGTTGCCTCTACTGTTAGCTCATCTGGAATATCCTTAGTTATTACTCCGGTGTTGGGCGTCATCCTGAATTTGCGGGTTTCAATTGGTTTTGATTATTAAAATGTTTACTACGCTTACAAATAAGCAAGAACTATTAAATAAGTCTAATGTCTCTTATGTTTTTACGGGGGCCAACATTGTTCTTGCTTAACCATACAGGATAGCTCCAGATCAACATTCGACATAGAACTGAAAGTGATTTCCATTGACATGTTTCACATCCAGAATACTAAACTTACCGAATAAAAATTGGCCTCGGGTAATTTCTATGCCGAACTATGCAGTGATGCATAGTATGTCTAACGGCAATATTATTGAGTTTGGGGCAAGCAAATTTCAATTGATTGAAAACCTTCGCCTGTTTAAAATTTGGTTAATGGCCATAACGGTATTGAGTTGAAATATCTTTCAATGCTTCACCAATCATCAGCCTGTCACGAAAAATTTTATATCATTCGAGCATGAGACGGCGTTCAAGGCATCCAGCTAGCTCTAGATGCACACACAAATTTTTGCGTGAATTTTTGTCTTTCAAGACTCCCAAAGACTTTGGAGATTATTTATCGTAAAGTTTTTAACTTAGTTCTCGACACCTTGGCATACATAGACAAAATAATTGCATGCCATTCTGATTTAATCAAAGATTGCTTGTGTCATAACCTCACCATATGAAACTTAATCTATAAACGGACCTTTTTTGTCGTAGCATTGGAACTTGTGCCCATAACTTCATTCTTTGGTATATAAGTTGCCATTAGCTAAGAGAAAGAAAAAAGCCCGCAATTGCCGCACTCATGAGATTCGCCATGAAACCAGCAAAAACAGCACGCAGACCCAGCTCGGCAATATCACTGCGTCGCTCTGGGGCCATCATACCAATACCACCAAGCACAATCCCGATAGATGAGAAGTTGGCAAAGCCACACAAGGCAAAGGTTACAATGGCACGGGCACGTTCGCTCATAGTATCCATAAGAGTGGTAAACTCGACATAGGCAACAAATTCATTAAACACCAGTTTCTGACCAATCAAGCTGCCAGCCAGACGAGTCTCCTCCCATGGAATGCCAATGACAAAGGCCAGGGGCTGAAATACATAACCGAGAACAAGCTGCAGAGACAGGCTACCAACTCCGACTAGCCCGCCAAGCCAAGCCAATACCGAATTTAACAAAGCAATCAAACCAACAAAAGCAAGAACCATGGCACCCACATTCAATGCCAACGTCATGCCGCGACTGGCTCCAGTGGCTGCTGCATCAATCACATTTACATGGGATTCAAACTCCAACCTGAATTCCTTAGCCTCACTCTGCAACTTTTCAGATTCTGGCAACAACAACTTGGCCATCAGAAAACCACCGGGAGCAGCCATGAAACTTGCCGCAAGCAGATATTGAATCTCCACTCCAAGCAATACATAGCCCCCCAGGATGGAACCAGCCACTGTGGACATACCGCCCACCATGATGGCGAACAGCTCGGAACGTGTCATACTGGCAATGTAAGGCCTGATGATCAAAGGTGCCTCTGTCTGACCTACAAAAATATTGGCTGTTGCAGACATGGACTCCGGCTGGCTGGTCTGAAGCAGCTTTTGCAGACCACCACCGATAACTCGAATCAACCAGCCCATAATTCCAAGGTAATAGAGCACAGACACCAGCGAGGAGAAGAACACGATCACCGGCAGAACGTGAAAGGCAAAAATAAACCCGATCTCGAAGGCACCAATCGGTCCAAATACAAAATCAATGCCATCCTGGGCATTGTCCAGAATGCCTGCGACTCCAGCGGAAATCGACTCAAGAAAAGTCACACCCGCTGGTAAGTACAATGCAATCCCGCCAAGGGCGAGCTGCAACAACAATGCAAAACCCACAGTACGAAAGTTGATACACTGGCGGCCCGCTGAACATGCATAACCGATACCAAAAAGAATCAGCATGCCCAACAGACTTACGAAAGTTTCCATATGTTATCGGTTCCCCAAGATTAGGTGTCCAAAAAGCCCCGATCCTTCATCTCTGCTCTGACCTGTCGACTCAATACTTTAGGTGGGGAATGCCCAGATAAAACTAGATGTGCATGATTACGGGATGGCGCAACATACTTGTTGAACATTGGGATTACCGTAGCTTCAAACTGACGCTCAATCGATTCTATACTGCGGCCCCGCTCCACACAGTCTCTCTGTTTGCGCCGGGATAGACACAAATCCAGCGGAGCATCAATGAATAAGCGCAAATCAAATTCCACACGCAATTCGGCATGACTTAGTAGCAGAATACCTTCCACGATCAAAATCTCAGTAGATTCAAGTCTGCTAGTGTAAGTATGTCGAGTATGAGTGGAGTAATTGTAGTTTGGTACCTCTACCGCCTCACCAGCTTTCAAAGCACGCAACTGCTTTAGTAACAGATTATGTTCCAAGGCAGAAGGATGATCGAAATTCACCCGCTCTCTCTGTGCCAAGGAGAGATGACCCAGATCCCTGTAGTAGGAATCCTCGCCCAACACCCTAATGTCAAGTCCCGGAAAATCAATTCGTAAATCCTCGCTCAGCGTGGTGGCCAGAGAGGTTTTGCCGGAACCGGAAGCACCGGTAATTGCCAGAGCAGTGGTAAGCAACTGAATAACCTTGTCACAGGCTGATACTTGAGGTGATCAATTCTATTCTCAGGCGTATATACCCATCAGAGCTATCGCGTCATCTCTTGAATTGTAACCGGATTTGACCTGCCACCCTCGATATCCTGTCATAAGGTCGGCCATAAAGGTGAGTCCATTCCGATGTTTGCCAAGCATCAATTCTGACAATCCGGTCAGCGGTGCTCTGATGAGGCCTCAGTGTGTTCCTGCTGGCGGAGCCAGTTGACGGCAAGCAGAAGCAGCATAGCAAACACGATAAGGAAAGTGGCCACCGCAAGTATTTCCGGACTGATCTGTTCACGGATTCCCGCCCACATCTCGCGCGGAATTGTGCGTTGCTCCGGACCACCAATGAACAGAACTATAACCACTTCGTCAAAGGAAGCAGCAAAAGCAAATAATGCACCTGTCAGCACCCCCGGAGCAATTAGCGGTAACTGAACCCGATACCAAGTTGTCCAAGCATTGGCACCAAGATTAGTTGCGGCCCGGTTCAAATCCTGGTTGTAGCCACTTAGACTGGCACTGACTGCGATAAGGACAAAGGGAGCACCCAGCACCGCATGAGCTAGCACCAGTGCGGTAAATGTTTGCCCGAGACCCAGTGCCGAGTAGAAAAAACTCATGCCTGCGGCAGTGATGATAATTGGAGTCACCATTGGTGAAATCAGCACTGCCATCACCAGACTGCGGCCCGGCATTGCCGTGCTGTTTAGGCCAAGTGCAGCAAGCGTGCCCAAGGTGGTCGATAGCAGTGTGGCAGTGATACCGATAGCCAGGCTCCTGCCCAGTGCTGGCAGCCAGCGCCCCTCTTCCAGCACGCTGGTATACCAGCGCAATGACCAGGCATCCGGTTCGAGCCGCAACATGCCTTCAGTAAAGGTGAAATAAGGTTCGGCGTTAAAACTGAGCGGAATCACAACCAGCACCGGGGCCACAAGAAAAAACAGTACCGCGACACAAAACACCTTATGCACCCATTGATGCCAGCTGGATCCTACCGCTAATGTGGTTAAACTGCTCACTCTACTCATCCCCCAAGACTTAACCTATCGACTCCCACCAGCCGGTTGTAGATCAGATAGAGCATTGCCACAGCCACCAGCAGGATGACACCGAGTGCCGCCGCCAGACCCCAGTTAAGTGATTGTTCCATATGGTAGGCAATCATGCTTGAGATAAGCTGTCCGGTGCGCCCACCTACGAGTGCCGGCGTAATGTAAAAACCGATGGACATGATAAATACCAGCAGTGACCCGGCCGCCACGCCAGGCAGAGACTGTGGCCAGTAGACCCGGTAAAAAGACTGCCAGAATGAGGCACCCAGCGAGGCCGCCGCCTGCATATGCCGCATCGGAATGGTGCGCATAATCGAATACAACGGCAGAATCATGAATGGCAACAAGACATGCACCATGGCAATCATGGTACCCGTCATATTATGGATCAGAGACAGACGCTGTTGTTCGGCAAGAATGCCCAGCACTACCAACAGGTCGTTGATCACACCTTGATTTTGCAGCAACACAATCCAAGCCGTTGTGCGCACAAGTAGCGAGGTCCAGAATGGTACCAGTACCAGCATCAGCAGAATTCCAGCCCGGGAAGGATGCGCCCGCACCAGCAGCCAGGCGACCGGATAGGCCAGGACCAGGCATATAGCAGTGATGGCGACACTGAGCAGAAAAGTTCTCAGCAACAGTCTGACATAAATGCGCCGATCTTCTGGCTGCATGATTATCTCATCAGCAGCACCTCGATCGAGGTCAAGCGCATTGAGAAAAAATCTAGGCGTATAACGCTCCCCAGCTCGCCGGAGTGCCAGCCAGCTAGAGACATCAGCCCATTTCTCATCGGAACTGATCATGGCCTCTCGCCAGGATCCGGTGGGTGGTTCATCCCCTAGTTGTTGTGCCGTGCTAAGCATGGTGCTGCGCAGACCACTTTGCAGGCGGTTTACCCTAGTGGCCACAGCACCGAGCGAACGCGCTTGGTGTAGGGCAACGAATTCCTTGCCGGCGATGCGGAATTGCTCCTCGTCAGGCAAAGCAAGACCATCCCAATCAGCTAATGCCTCCAGCGTTGCCGGAATGGCCTCGGCGACCGCTGGCTCGTGGACACTGCGTACCAGCATGATGGTCAATGGGGCGAGAAAGCTCACGGCCAGGAAAATGACCATTGGAGCTACCAGCAGGATGGCTCGCAATCGTTTATCGGTCAGCGAGACAACCATACGAAAAATCGCTCATTCATCTCGTCTCTATGATCGGCCCACCACAGCCAATCATTATTTAGTACCCTGCCCATGTTGCGCTCGTCAGCTGGCATGTGAGGTGCCATATCAATGCCAGTTTCCAAATGAGTGGAAACCAAGGGGTTGGCGGAAGTCCGCATCGGGCTATAGGAGATAAAGCGGGAAATTTCCGCCATTATCTCACTCCGCGAGATAAAATTTACGAGCTGGCTAGCCGTTTTCAGGCGCGGGGTTCCAAGCACAATTGCAAGACCACTGGTCTCCTGAATCTGTCCGTCCCAAATAATGGTCAATGGCTGATTTTCTAGTATCTGAGCATTGAATATCCGGCCGTTGTAGGCTGTGGTCATGACCACTTCACGATCCGCCAGCATCTGCGGTGGCTGTGCACCAGCCTCCCAGAACACGATTTGGTCTTTGATGGTATCCAACTTGGCAAAAGCCCTGGCTACTCCCTGATCAGTACTCAGGGTTTCATAAACCTTACCGATTGGTACCCCATCTGCCATCAAAGCGAACTCCAGATTGGCAACCGGCTCACGGCGCATACCACGGCGTCCGGGAAATTTTTTCAAATCGAAGAAATCCTCCAGTGTGGTCGGTTTTTCAGCGGGGAATTGCTCGTCATTGTAGGCAACGATAGTCGAAAAAATTAATCCTGCTCCGGCACAATCGGAGCGCAAACCAGATGGATAATCTTCAGATGCGGATGTTCCGTCTGGTGCGACTGGCAAGTCCTCAATCCGAATGAATTCCAACAGGCCTTCGTCACAGGCCCTGACCGCATCAGACGTGGTCATGTCAACCACATCCCAAAACACATTGCCGGTTTCGACCTGGGCACGAATACGGGCCAGCCCGCCATTATAGTCATCAAGCTGCACCTCTATTCCGGTCTCTTCCCGGAAGGGCTGCAACCAGGCACTGTCGACCGAGCGGCTATAGGAGCCACCCCAGGAAACCAGTGTCAACGTCTGGCCATAAGTTGCTGTGGAAACAACCGCCAGCAACAGCATCAGCTGGCGGGCGGCTCTGAAAGCAGCATGACTGATAGCTCTGTAAACTTGCCATGATTTCTTCATTCTGGGTTCATACCGCTAGGTGTTCATCAGGCAAAGCACGGCAATCAATGGTGGTCCAACCGATATTCACGCTGTCGCCCGGCAGTATGCCGCTCTGACCAATGGTATTGGGAATCTTGAAGACGAAATCTGGTTGTCCATAAACGGTGACACTAATCCGCCAGTGATCTCCCTGGAACACCATGTCATCGACAACGCTGGTGACTGTATTGCTATATTCCATTGAGGGCGAAAACACAATTCGTTCCGGACGAATTGCCAGTACTGACTGATCGCCGGGTACCAGAGGTTCCACCATAAATGCTTCAATTAGGCCAGAGCCCACCTGCACCTGACAAGATTCGCCGCTAACTGATTTCACCACTCCGCGGAGCAGATTGTTGTCACCAACGAAACGCGCCACAAATTCACGCATCGGTTCCTCATAAAGACTCTCAGGTTCCGCCACCTGCTGGATTTGCCCTTGATTGAAGACTGCGATGCGGTCAGACAGCGTCATGGCCTCCTGCTGATCATGAGTAACATAGACCATGGTAACGCCGAGCCTTCGCTGTATTGAGCGTATTTCCAGTTGCAACTGTTCGCGCAGACGGCGGTCGAGAGCACCCAGTGGCTCATCCATCAGCACAACCCCGGGTTCAAATACAAGGGCCCGTGCGATGGCCACACGCTGTTGCTGACCGCCTGACAACTTGCCAGGGTGCCGATGCTCAAAACCTTCTAGGCGCACTATCTCCAGAGCCCGTTTTACCCTTCGCTGTTGCTCCCCAGTTGACATCTTTCGGATTTCCAGGGGAAAGGACAGATTCTTGCCAACCGTCATATGCGGAAAGAGGGCATAGTTCTGAAACACCATGCCCATATCACGATTCTGTGGCGGCAGATTATGGATTGACTCACCGTTGACCCTGATCTCGCCCGAACTCGGCGATTCGAAGCCGGCCAGCAACATCAAACAGGTGGTTTTACCTGAACCCGAAGGCCCCAGCAAGGTGAGAAACTCGCCTTGTCGAACGCTTAGATTGAGATTTGGTAGAACTTGAGTTTTGCCATCATAAGACTTACTGACATTGACAAATTCTATCTGCGTATCGCTTGCATTACTCATGGCCACCTGCCATTACAGCATCCCGCCAGCCAGATTGACCAGGTTTTCTGTGCTTAACTTGCCAGTATCAGAAAGTCGGGCTCTTCTCCGAGGTCGTGGGATGTCTGGTGTACAGGCGACTGTTACGGGAAAGTATTTTGGTAATCTTTTACAGCATCACAATGATGCAATCTGGTCAGGAGTCGGTCTGGGAATCACGTTCCTCTGCGGCCGTCTGATAGCGATCAGAGACATCAGTGCCCTTGCGTGCATCATGCTCTTTTGCCATCTCAAGTGGTGTAGATCCCTGATTATTGGTGATGCTGAGATCGGCACCGAATTTTATGAGCCGAACCCCGGCATCTGCACGCCCCCATACGGCGGTGATATGCAGCGGAGTATTCCCGTCACCATTGGGGGCATCAGGGTCAGCACCCGCCCGCAACAGAATACGCATGGTTTGCACAACGCCTGAACGGGCGGTCGCATGTAAAGGGGTCTCACCAGACTCATCACGAGCCTCAAGATCCGCCCCGGCGGCAATCAGTACCTGACAGGCCGATGACCAGCCCCAGTAAGCGGCCAGATGCAGGGCTGTACGCTTTTTTTCGTTGCGCACATTGACATCTGCACCCTGTTCAAGCTGTCTGCGGACCTCAGCAACATCATTTGCCCGAGCCGCCGTATGAATTGGTTCATCATTTTTGGGTAAGACCATCATTATCACCTTGCAGCTTTCTGCTGGTATGCCCAGATTCAGAATTTAACAGGATAACTATAGCCATCAATCCAACAAAATTGCAACCCTGCCATAAATTTTTACTCCACGGCGCAACATACATGGTTGGCAGATTGTTGAACTACCTCCCCAACACTGCAAGTTGCATTTTGTCAGCATTAAATGCGAAACAGTACTGTGCCCTTGGTGATACGGAATCTGATACCGGATGAACAGGTGCCAAGCGAAGCAGGGTTTATTCGATAATCTTGGCAATCACACCGAGACCACTTGCGCGACCGCCCTCGCAAATCCCAAAGCGCAAGCCCCAATCCATCGCAATCGGGGCAGATAACAATTTAATGGTTAGCGATAATACCTTCTGCGATATTGCCCGGTACCTCTGCATATTTCTTGAATTCCATGGTATAAGTGGCACGTCCTTGGGTGGCTGAACGCAGATCAGTGGCATAGCCGAACATTTCAGCGAGGGGCACATCGGCCGTAATCACCTTGCCTGTCGCCGAATCCTCCATACCGCCGACCATGCCGCGACGGCGGTTAAGATCGCCCATGACATCCCCCATGTATTCCTCAGGAGTGACCACCTCCACGGCCATCATCGGCTCCAGCAATGCCGGGTCTGCTTCCAGAGCTCCTTTTCTCAGGGCCAGAGAACCGGCAATCTTGAAGGCCATTTCACTGGAATCCACATCATGGAATGATCCATCGTAAAGGGTTACCTTCATGGCCAGTAGAGGGTATCCAGCCAGACAGCCGTTCTTCATTTGTTCCCGTACACCCTTATCCACGGCCGGAATGTACTCGCGGGGGACTACACCACCGACGATTTCGTTGACAAATTCATACTCATCATCAGGATCTACTGGTTCAAGCCGTAACCACACATGCCCATATTGACCACGGCCACCGGATTGCTTGACATGCCTGCCTTCCACCTCAACCGCCTTGCGGATAGTCTCTCGATAGGCCACTTGAGGCTTGCCAATATTGGCCTCCACTGAAAATTCGCGCCGCATGCGGTCGACCAGCACATCCAGATGCAATTCTCCCATACCGGATATGATGGTCTGGCCTGATTCCTCATCTGACTCAACCCGGAAAGACGGGTCCTCTTGCGCCAGCTTGCCCAGGGCAATACTCATTTTTTCCTGATCAGCCTTGGACTTTGGCTCTACCGCTACCGAGATAACGGGGTCGGGAAAATCCATCTTTTCCAGGGTTACTACATTGGCCGGAGCGCACAAGGTCTCACCAGTGGTAACATCTTTTAGCCCGATGGCCGCGGCGATATCTCCGGCCAACACTTCCTTGATTTCTTCACGCGAGTTGGAATGCATTTGCACCATACGGCCCACTCGCTCTTTCTTTGACTTTAGCGGATTGTAGACAGTATCACCGGAATTGAGGTTGCCGGAGTACACCCGAAAAAATGTCAGCGTGCCTACATAGGGATCGGTAGCAATCTTGAATGCTAAGGCAGCAAAGGGCGCATCATCCTTAACTTCGCAGGTGATAGCTTCGCTTTTTTCATTGATACCTTCGATAGCCTTTACTTCGGAGGGTGATGGCATGTAATCGACCACCGCATCCAATACTGCCTGCACCCCCTTATTTTTGAAGGCTGAACCGCAAAGCACCGGCACGATTTCGTTAGCTAGGGTACGTTCGCGGATGGCCTGCATGATTTCCTGCTCAGAGAGTTCCTCACTCTCAAGGTATTTATCCATGACTTCTTCATTGGCTTCCGCAGCTGCTTCCAGCATATGGGATCGCCACTCTTCACAAGACTCCTGCAGATCAGTCGGGATATCCTGATACTCAAAGGTTGTGCCTTGATCCTCTTCGCTCCAGATGATGGACTTCATTTTCACCAGATCGATTACACCCTTGAATTCGTCTTCGGCACCGATAGGCAATTGCAGTGGCACGGCAGTGGCCCCCAGACGTTCCTTCATCTGTTGCACGACATTGAGAAAATCGGCACCAGCCCGGTCCATCTTGTTCACGAATACCATACGCGGCACTTCATACCGATTGGCCTGCCGCCAAACAGTTTCGGTCTGGGGTTGAACCCCGGATGAGGCGCAGAGCACCACCACCGCCCCGTCCAGTACCCGTAGAGAGCGTTCCACCTCAATGGTAAAGTCAACATGCCCCGGAGTATCAATGATATTGATACGGTGCTCTTCGTACTGCTTGTCCATGCCGTTCCAGAAGCAGGTAGTTGCAGCCGAGGTAATGGTAATTCCCCGTTCCTGCTCCTGTTCCATCCAGTCCATCACGGCAGCACCATCATGCACCTCACCAATCTTGTGCGAGATACCGGTGTAGAAAAGTACGCGTTCTGTGGTTGTGGTCTTGCCTGCATCGACATGAGCGGCAATACCTATGTTGCGATAACGACTAAGTGGATGTTTTCTAGCCACAGAGATACCCTCGAAATGAGTAAGTGATCAATAACAATTGGTTCAGAACCGGTAGTGTGAAAATGCGCGATTGGCCTCTGCCATTCGGTGTACATCTTCGCGCTTTCTGACTGCACTGCCGCGACCTTCCGCCGCATCGCTAATCTCACCAGCGAGGCGCAAGACCATTGACTTTTCGCCACGGGATCTGGAGTGCTCAACCAGCCAGCGCATGGCCAGCGCATTGCGCCGTTCCGCACGCACTTCAACAGGGACCTGGTAAGTTGCACCACCCACTCGGCGGGACTTGACCTCAACCATAGGGGCAATACTTTCCAATGCTTTCTCAAAGGTTTGCAGGGGATCGCCGCCATTACGCTCGGCGACTATGTCAAGAGCACCATATACGATCTTTTCGGCAACAGACTTTTTGCCGTCGACCATGACATGGTTCATGAATTTAGCAAGGATTTTGCTTCCGAATTTCGGATCGGGCAAAACTTCACGCTTCGCCACTACTCTTCTTCTGGGCATGTGCGACCTCTTTGTTTATTCAGGTTATTCCGGAATGCTGCCAAGCCCATTCAGAGCCTGCACACCCGGCCTTACTCCATCCTGCCGCCTTGTTTTGAGAGCTGCGGCAGGTTGCGCTTTCCATGCGCTTGTGAATTGGCTCTTTAGACTTTCCTGGCCCCGAATTGACCCGACTCGCCAGGTTACCTATGGGGCAGACTTAATAATTTGGGAATTACTTCGGACGTTTTGCCCCGTATTTGGAGCGGCCCTGCTTGCGGTCTGAGACCCCGGAGGTATCCAGGCTACCGCGTACCGTGTGGTAGCGCACACCCGGCAAGTCCTTAACCCGCCCACCCCGGATAAGTACCACGGAGTGTTCCTGCAGATTGTGACCTTCACCACCGATATAGGATGTTACTTCATAACCATTTACCAAGCGAACACGGCATACTTTGCGAAGGGCCGAGTTTGGCTTTTTTGGTGTTGTGGTATAGACCCGGGTACAAACACCCCGTTTTTGCGGGGAACGTTGCAAGGCCGGTACATCGCTTTTCGAAACCTTGCTCTTGCGGGGTTTACGGACTAGTTGGTTAATCGTTGCCATTAAAAATTCCAAATGATGTTATGAGTTACAGACTCTGACTTCCCAGAGTGCTGAAAGCCGCCGATTTTTTCTGGCCAGCTGACACAAACGAGGAATATTAGAGCCCTATCCAACAAAAGTCAACATCAATTTTATGAGAGGCATTTGCGTTGTTCTGAAACCCTTGATTTATATGGGCCAAAGGGCATCCTCAAAAGA
>JAPORB010000004.1 GCA_026710425.1 Gammaproteobacteria bacterium | reverse complement strand
TACAAAAAATTGACTAATCGTAGCTATTCTGTGGAATTAGAAGGGTTAAAGCTCTCTACGTATGCAGGGCCAGTAAGCTCGCAGCCCCAACAATTTCTCTCCGCCGAGATGGCGTTTATTGATGCAGTCGAATGTTTTGAAAATATCCACTTGGTCATTTTTGTCGATGAAGCTCAGAACACACCTGTTTCAAGCCTTACACAGGCCGTGGTGAATTGCCTGCATCAAGGCATTCAGGGTATTTCGCTCATCACCGCATTCTTTGGTTTGGTGACACGAAACAGGTTTTGCATCAATGTGGTCTTTCCAGACTTCCAGATGAACGGATAGTCACATTGGATACTCTTTCACATAAGGAAGCTGCGAGTGCAATACAGGCCGTTTTTGATGCCTATGATTTTAAGGTCTCAGAGCAAGCGGAATGGATTTATGAACTAGCTAGATTGTCCCAAGGGTGGCCTCAGCATATCAACAGAGTGTCTGTTGCTGCGGGGCGGGTCATACATAAAAACGGAGGCGGTATACAATCGAATATGCTAAAATCGGCAATTACTATGGCCCAGGAAAGGAAAGATTATTACTATGCCTCACGCCTTGATGCATGCTCAGAAGATCCTTGGGTATATAAGCAACTGGCAGAGGCAGCAGCAGAAAGTGGTGGAGTGTTGGCCCGATTTGAGATTGACAAACTTACAGAACCATTTCGGAAAAAAGATCAATCTATAGATGACTTTCTGACTGATGCCTTGCATGCCGGGGTGTTGATGGAGTTAAGTAAGCTTCCGAAGCACTATAAAATTCCTATCCCCTCTTTTAGCGATTACTTACGGGAGTTGTCGATTGTTCCGCCGCCCAATATGAACAGCCAGTAGATTAACATGCCATGATTTATCTTTGGAAATAGACTGATAAGTTTTAATCCAAGTCCTCGGAGCTAAAGCAGCTTCATCGGTTCCGAAAGAGTAATGTCAAAACCATAAAGATCACAATGGCTGTCTACCAGCTCAGTGAGCGTCCACCATCCACCTTAATGACAGCTCCGGTCAAGTAGCTTGCCTCCCGGACCAGAAAATATACCGTTGCGGCAATCTCTTCCACCGACCCAGTCCGACCCAGTGGGACCTGTTTTAGCACAGCTTCCCGCTTCTGCAGTATGACAGGGTCTGTGTCGTCAGCCAGAGCGGTTGGCCATAAAATGGCCCCCGGCGATACACCATTGACCCGTACATGAGGTGCCAGTTCCAAGGCCAAAGAGCGTGTCATGGCCTTAAGACCAGCTTTGGCAATGTTGTACACGGGGTGGCGGGCCAGCGGACGGTCTGCATGCACATCAATGATGTTGACAATGTTGCCGCGACGTTGGGTAAGTTCGTTGGCAAGGGTACTGGAAAGGAAAAAGGCCCCGCGTAAGTTGCTGCCAATCAGCTCATCCCAGTGCTGCTGACTCACCTCATCAAGTGCAGTTGGGTAGAAGCTGGAGGCATTATTGATCAATACATCCACTCGACCGAAACATTTCAGGCTAAGGTCTGCCAGCTGTTCAACAGCCTCCATGTCGTTCAGAGCGGCCTTGACCAGTGCTGCCGAGCCAGGCTCTTGTGCATTTAACTGCTGCGCCAGTGCGTCAGCATCGTCAGCTGAGTGGTGACAGTGCAATACGACCCGAAAGCCCTGCCGGTGAAATTTTTTGGCGATGCTGGCACCGATGCGTTTGGCAGAACCTGTAATCAATACTACCGGTAATTCATTCATTGCACAGACTTCTACTGGTCTCAGTTAGCTTTTCCAGGCGAGCCTGGCGAAGAACTTGTTTTGGATTCTGTAAGCCATGCTCGCCTGCTGCCTTTAGCACTGCCGCAGTGTTGATTGAGAGTAGTGCCTGTTGCAAGGTTCGAATTGTGCCTGCCGCCGGATAACCCTTAGCTTGCTCGGGATTGCGCCCACAGGCAATGGCATCGCAGACCAGCAGAAATTTCTCCATTCTCTCAGGTCGTCGAAGCGTGTCAAGGGATTCAAGCAGATTCAGCATTTCTGTCGGCTTCAGTGACTCCACCATCTGCATGGTCTTGTAGTGCCGACACACCAACTGCGACAAGGCGGCACATTCACGCGGTAGCGGCAATCGTTGTTTCAGTGTTCCTAGTAAGTCCTCTCGTTGGTTAGGCGCACTTGCCTTATCCCTTGTGCATTTGATGGCATGTGTTTCATCTTCCATGTCCATGCCATCGGTTCCTTGCCTGGATTCGATTGCTTGCACCGCTACAGCATTTTCACTTGTAACATGAATCGTCTCGGAACCGGATTGAACCTCCAAACGCTCGTCTTTTCGATCAATATCATGCATCAGCGTGGCATAAAGCACTGCAGGATCATCTGACAACAACCTTGCCTGTTGCAAGCAGCGTAGTGTGAGCTCACCGGCATCAAGAGTCTTGGATACTCCCAGATACAGCTGAAGGCCGAACAGCCGGTCAAGCTCCGGCAATATAACGGCTAAGGCCCCGCAATCATGCAGTACCTGAATAAACCTGGAAGGGGAATCGCAGACAAGTGCCAGTTCCATTTCATGCCAGATTCGTTCCCGCGCCAGAGTCTGCAACTCACCGTCATTGACCACCTGTTGCATAAGTGCCATGGTTTCAGCTGCAATGGAAAAATTCAGGTGGTAGAAACGGGCGGCAAAACGCGCAACGCGAATTACTCGTAGCGGGTCTTCGGAGAAAGCATCTGAAGTATGCCTCAGGCGATGTTGTGCTAGATCCTGTAGCCCACCACAGGGGTCAATCAGCTTGCCGTCTGCAGTTTCCGCTATGGCATTCACGGTCAGGTCGCGCCGCATCAGATCCTGCTCAAGAGTCACACTTGCCGAACTGTCAAAGTCGAAGCCATGATGACCCGGTCCGATCTTTCTTTCGGTACGAGCCAGAGCGTACTGCTCGTGAGTATCAGGATGGAGAAAAACCGGAAAATCCTTGCCGACCTGTTTGAAGCCATTCGCCAGCATGTCGTCAATACTAGCACCAACCACTACCCAGTCCCGGTCAGTGACTGGTAAGCCAAGAAGCTTGTCGCGGACGGCTCCGCCCACCAAATAAGTTTCCATCGAAATTGATTACAGACATTAGCCTGCTATGACTGTTTGTGAATTAAGCATTAGTTGACCTATTTTCTGCCACTCCGGTGCTAATAAAGCACTAGAAAGTGCATAGAAGATCAGGGGGCTACAGAGTAAAGTTGCTTGTCCTCCAACCGCATAGCTGTAAGGCGACGCCCCCAGACATAGCCAGTGTCCAATGCATAGACATGCGGCTTGCCGGTATGACCTTCCAGTGCAGCCCAGTGACCGAACAGGATTGTAGCGTCCGGTGTAATTTTTTCATACTCAAACCAGGGTTTGAAGCCAGCCGGGGCAGCGCACAGGCCCTCTTTAATATCCAAGCGTAGGCTACCGATATCGTCGCAGAAGCGAAGTCTGGTCAGATAGTTGGTAATGGTTCTGAGCCGAGCTGGACCCTTTAGCTTTTCATACCAGCGGATGGGAAGATTGCCATACATATTGCGCAGATACTCATGACAATCCTTTCCTCGCAGGGCTAATTCCACTTCGGCCGCAAGGTCCAGTGTATTTTGCAAATTCCAGCGCGGGGCGACACCGGCGTGAACCATGAGAAAATTCTCCAGACCCGCTTTGGTTGGCAGGCAATCGTGGTAGGCCAGAGGTTGTTGCCGTAACCAGTTGCTAAGTTGCTGACAATCTGGGGCTTCAAGTAACTCATTGAGACTGTCACCGCTTCGAGTCGATGCACAGCCCTCATAAATTGCAATGAAATGCAAATCATGATTACCCAGAACCAGTCTGACGGAATCGCCAAAGTCATGGAGGAAACGTAGTGTTTGCAGTGACTGCGGACCGCGATTGACTAGATCACCAACACACCAGAGTTGGTCTCTGCTCATGGAAAATCTGATTTTTTTCAGGAGCCTATTGAGAGCCTTGTAACATCCCTGAATATCCCCCACCACATAGGTGCTCATTAGTGATCACTGTCCTGTTGACTCCCCCATAGTATAACAGTGTTGCTAGACCAGTTTGAGAGTCAATCAGACTGGAGTTTTGACTCTTTTAATGAATTTGCGGCAGAACATGAGTGCTTAGCTGATTGGTGTTTCAACGGTAAAGGTAGTTGCTGGCTTATGCGAACTTACCGCCATTGCAGTAAGCCGACTTTCACTTCGCGGTCGCAAACAGTTGGTTTACAGTTTGGCCCCCGTGTCCAGTGCGTCACTGATGGCAACAAAATCGGCAAGCTGCAATGTTTCCGGTCTTTTTTTGTAATCAATCGCCAAGGATTGTAGCTTTGCCTCACTGATGAGGGTTTTCAGGCTGTTTCGCAGGGTCTTGCGTCTTTGACTGAATGCAGTTCGTAATACCTGGTCCAACGTTCCCACGTTTTTAACCGGTAAAGGAAGATCCTGGTGGGGTGTCAGTCGTACTATGGCAGAACTGACCTTGGGCCTTGGGCTAAAGGCTGCCGAAGGCACATTGAAAAGATGTTCTGTGTGGCAGTAATAGCGTACCATCAGTCCAAGGCGTCCGTAATTTCGGTCGCCACAAACAGCCGTCAGCCTTTGCACCACTTCCAACTGCAACATAAACGTCATGTCCCGGATTAACTGACTAAACCTAAGCAAATAAAACAGAACTGGCGTGGAGATGTTATAGGGCAAGTTGCCGATGATGCGCAGGGATTTGCCAGAGTCCCCATTATCAATAAGTGAGTTTACGTCAAATTTGAGAATATCCTGCTGATGAATGTTGACCAGCGGGCTGGATGCATAGCGGTCCTTAAGTGAGGCCGCCAGATCACGATCTATCTCCACGCAGTCAAGGCGGGCACCGGAGGTTACTAGCGGTTCAGTCAGCGCGCCTCGGCCTGGCCCAATTTCCAGCAAATGTTCCCCGGCCTTCGGGTGTACGGCATCAATCAGACGATTAATCACAGCCTGATCGTGAAGAAAATGCTGGCCGAATCGCTTGCGTACCGGATGGGGCATGCCATTGGCAAGCCGTATCTGCTTATGTGGTTGAGTCATGCCAGACTCGCCAGCTTCGATTTAGCCACCATGCCAATGGCGGTCTCAATGGCCGTATTTAGACTACCTGAGCTGGCCTTGCCGCTGCCCGCGAGATCCAAGGCCGTGCCATGATCTACAGAAGTGCGGATGATGGGCAGGCCAAGAGTGATATTGGCAGCCCGACCGAATCCCTTGAATTTGAGCACTGGCAGTCCCTGATCATGATACATGGCCAGCACCGCATCGGCCGAACTAAGGTACTTGTCGGTAAACAGGGTATCGGCCGGTAAGGGTCCAATGAGATTCATTCCCTGCTTACGCAGTTGTTGGAGCACGGGTTCTATGGTCTCAATTTCTTCTCGGCCCAGATGACCATCTTCCCCGGCATGAGGATTAAGTCCGCATACCAGCAAACGCGGATTTGCAATACCAAATTTTCGTTCCAAATCCTCGTGCAGAATTTTTATGACAGCGGTTAAAGACTGCTGTGTGATGGCTGCCGGCACTCTGGACAGTGGTAAATGAGTGGTGGCGAGAGCAACACGCAGCCCCTCAGTGGCTAACATCATAACCGTTAGCGGCTGTCGGCAATAGGTGGCAAGGAACTCGGTGTGACCGGTAAAGTCATATCCTGCATCATTGATCACGCCTTTGTGCACCGGACCAGTGACCAGTGCATCCAGTCTGCCCTCTGTAATGTGGTCCACTGCGGTACGCAAGGTTTGTAAAACATAGCCAGCGTTTACAGGATTCAGTTGTCCTGCAACAACCGATGTTGTCAGGCTAACAGAGATCAGGCTGAGTGTTCCAGGTTTAGTTTCCTTCGCAGTGCAAGAAGGATTAAAGTCGGACAATGTCAGTGATTGTCCAAGCAGGCGTGCACGCGTGCACATCAATTCTTTATCGGCAATGACCACGAGTTCGGTCCCTGCCGGCGGCTCTTGTGCAAGACTAATGCAAAGATCTGGGCCTATGCCGGCAGGTTCTCCGGGCGTGATGGCAATTCGGTGCACCACGTTAGCATTTGCTCTGGTTTAATCGACCAGCTCCACAAAGGCTTCTTCGCGAATTTCAATCAGCCAATTCTGCAATTCAAGATCGAACTTGCGGTTGCGCAAGGTATTGTAGGCTTGGCTGCGGGTGTAGTCCTGGCTCAGATCGGTGTCCCTGCGTCCCAGAACCTCAGCGATATGCCAGCCCATCTGGGAGCGAAAAGGCTCACTGACCTCGCCAACCTCCAACTCATCTACCACGGCCTCCATTTCCACTGGCATACCGCCTTCAGAGACCCAGTCCAAATCGCCGCCAGCGACTACTGAGGACGCATCATCGGAATTTTGCCGGGCAATTTCCGCAAAATCCTCGCCCTCCTCAATGATGCTACGCCTAAAATCATGAATCTGTTCGATTGTTTGCTGTTCATTACGGATTTCGTTGGGTGCCAGCATGATGTGGCGAATATTGGTTTGTTTGACTATCTGCTCGGTGCCACCCCGCTTGTCACGCAACTGAATGATGTGGAATCCATTGCCAGCCTCAATGGGACCTTCCACCTCCCCAATGTCCATGGGCTCTACGGCCCGTGCAAACAGACTGGGAAGTTGGTCCAGCTTGCGCCAGGCAAAATTGGTACCATCTATGGGAAACTGTTGTGATTCGAGTGCTTCGCTGCGCACCTCTACAATTGAGTCGCCTTGTTCCAGTCTGGCCACCATGTCGGCAGCGAAGCCCAGTTTGTCGTTCTTAATCTGGTCACTGTCAGTAGCAGCAACCGGTACCAGAATATGGTCGATCAGGTAATCTGCTGCGACGATAGCCTGGCCCATTTCCGAGTTTAGGAAGTTATCAATTTCCTGTTCGGTCACATGAATACGGGAATTGACAGCACCGCGTTGCAGTTCCTGCATGGTGAGCTGCCTGCGCACCTGCTCTCGGGTACGCAGATACACACCAGCGGACTCCAGCGTTCGTACATACTGCTCAAAGCTCATGTTGTTTTCTTGCGCCATGTTGGTCATAACCCGGTTAATGGTGTCATCGTCATAGCGGATGCTGGCCCTTTCGGCAAATTGCATCTGGATGTTTTCCAGAATCAGAGCTTCAAGAATTTCTTCTCGCAGTTGACTCTCCGGTGGCAGTTGCCGACCTTCGCGGGTCGCTGTACCCCGCACATCATTGAGACGTCCGACAAGCTCGCTTTGCAGCACCACATCCCGATCAACTATGGCGACAATCTTGTCCAGCAGCATTCGTTGCTGAGCACTGACAGCACTGACCAAAACAATAGAAAGCAATGCGCCTGCCACTAGATGGGATAGTGCAAAGGTCTTTGTGTTTGATTGTGTTGAGGCGATATTAATAGTGGTTTTCATTGTGAAGTCTTTTCGATGTCGATCCCGGTGCTTAGCATGTTTTGCGTTGCCCGGTAATCCTGTGTGTGTTGAAAGTGATGATTACCGAAGTGATTTAAGAATACCTTGCAAAGCTTTTTGTCGTTGGCTATGGCATATAAACCTGGCTGAATCAGGAAATTATTTTTAACCAGGTTTACGACCTCCTCAGGCAGTAAGACGATTATTGGGCATCAGTTTCCCTGAAACCAAGGATACCATCCTGCAGCAGGTTGCTGATCCCACCGCCGGTAAGGTCGCCCAAACCCTTGAGTGTGATCTGTACGAACACACCGCGATTGGGCTCAATGTCGGGAACAAACAGTGCCGCATCGTCAACCCATTCCCGCCCAATCAGTCGAAAGGTTGTGCAGCAATTACTCCATTCGACACCAGCAAAACTCTCCAGGTTCCGTACGTTGCTGTGGTCATAATTCCAGCGGGCTAGTATCTTCCAGTTCGGGGTTACGGGCCAAATTGCTGATATATCGGTCTGACTGATGCGTGGATCGATATTGTCTGGAACCACAAAGAAGGGAGAGTTTACCAGATTTCGGTAACGATAGGAGACATTAAACAGGTGGTTTCTGTCCTGGTGGTAGCGCAATTGAAAACTGCCCTCGATCACCTCCCCCCGGTCTTCATCCCATTGCAGATCCGTATTCAGCTGCCAGTTGTCACCCATGGTGAGTGCCGCCTCGGCGGCAATCGCCGACTGTCCAGAAGATAAAGAATAACGCGGCTGCCATTGCTGCAGTGGATTGGCCAGACTGACACGGCGATCCTTAAAATAGTGGATCTGGCCGAGACTAAACCTAGCCTGTTCGCGGCCGGTACTATTAAGCAGACGGCTAGTGAGTGCCAATGTTAGCTGGTCAGCATCGGCAATCCGATCGCCGCCGCTAAAGCGGTCTTCCCGAAACAATTGATTAAAGCTGAAATTAAGCTCAGAGGTATCGAATAAGGGCAGGTTGCTTTGATCCGCAAACTCGCTGCGGAGGTAGAACAGTCTTGGTTCCAGAGTCTGGATGCGACCGCTATTTCGATACCGCTCAAAGACCAGTCCGCTATCGAAACTAAATATTCCCACATCAAATTCTGGATTGCCGGGAGTGCCCGTCGCCTGCTGATCCAGAGAATAGCCCAGATACTGATGAGATGCTCTGGCCCGCATGAACCAGCTAGAGCTTTCCATTGCCCAGGTCAGAGCAGGCTCCACATTGATGCGTTCCCCCGTGACCAATGCTCCGCGTTCAATATGCTCCGCAGACAATAGCCCTTCCTCAAGCTGGCGGTCAAAGGCAGTAATCTCGCCGTGCAGTGCCAGGCGAAAACCCCAGGGCAGATTGGTACCAGTTTCAAAATGCAGCTGGGGCAGGCGATCAAAGGGTTTATTGATATCAGCCGCATTAATAAATGGATCTAGAATTTGAATGCGCTGCAAGTTGATACCGGCATGCAGAAACTCTGAATTAAAATCCAGTCGGCCCTGTTGATTGAGGTGAGTCCGACTAACTGTGTTAAGTCCGACTCCATCAAGGTCAAGAAAATAGTCTTGGTCGCTCACCTCGTTGTAGTCAATATAGCTGGTGAAGTAACGGCCTAGTGCCCCCTGATGCTGAAAACCGATAAACCAACGATCCTCTACACCAGGTGAAGTGGAGCCAAAAGTATCCTTGGTAGCCGGGTCAAATAGGTCATCGCCTGCCAGATGCGTCAAATTGAGATTGTTCATCGACCAGTTGGCTAGGTAGCGAAATTCTGCACCCAGCATAACACCACGGTCAGTCACCAAGCGGGGCGTCAGTGTTGCATCATAATTCGGGGCCAGATTAAGGTAAAAAGGCAGTTGAAAATCGAAACCTCCGGTGCGTGTGGAACCGATGCTTGGAGGCAGCAAGCCGGATGCCCTTGCATCGCCGAGAGGGAACGGCAGAGAGAATGGGGAATAAAAGACCGGCACATTGCCTACCCGTATGCTGGCATTATTTGCATAACCGCGGTTGCGCTCACGGTCCAGCACAATCGAGTCGGCACTAATGGTCCAAAACCGGTCCTGGGGTTCGCAAAGGCTGAACTCTCCATTGTCAATGCTTACCTGTCCGGAATCGCTGTTGTATACAATCCGGTCAGCCTTGCCGCTGGCACCAAACTCATGCAACACATAGTGGGCAATCTCTACTTGATTGAGATTTTGATCGTTATCGATTAACGCTGAGTTGCCCGTGAGTAACAGGCCGCGCTCTCGAAATACCACATTTCCCTCCATCTGTACTGTATTGTTGTTGCGGTCGATTCGAGTGAGGTGATCATTTTTCAAAATACTGGCACTTTGTTGTACGACCACCTCGCCTTCTATACTTATGAGATTTTCCGAGAGCTGACTTATACCTGCTTCGGCCTGAAACAGGATATCGGTTTGTTCGGTTATACTGGCATTAATCGGCAGCTCGGCAATGGGATCAACAAAGCTTCCGCAGCAGTTTTCTGGCAGAGATTGCAGTTGTGCTTGCGTCATGGCATCCCTTGGCATCCAGTCAAGGGGAGAGGATGACTCAGCGACAGGCAGAGTTTGCATAGTGGTTTGCTCTCGGCTTGCCACCTGAAGTGAGTATTCCATTCTGGTCTGCAGCGGTATTTGTGCGGGTGCTGCAAATAATTGAGATGTTGTCATTGATTCGATGGCTGCTTGTCCCCGGACCATGGCCGCGATTTTAAGTGGTTCAGAGAGTGCTGACGGTGCCGATGATTTAACTGATGTCTGCTCGCTACCGCATACCGCATACTGTTCGATGTCGCTCGTACCAGAAACAAAATTACCCTTTGGCTTGGAGTTGAACTCTTCCGCTGATATTGATTCCTTTTCCGGAGTTGTAGGTGATTCCGCTAGGGCAGTCGCTTTGCTGGCCGACTCAGATTGGCTTTGCATCATGCTGGCATTGGCTGCGGATGATGATTGCTCTCTTGCAGAAACTGTCCATTCCGACTCAGGCACAGGTTCGGGCAAGACAGCACCTGGACTATTGTATTGATCAATCTCATCAGCGGTTTTGATAGGAGGAGTTCTGGAGATGGACTCGCAAATCCAATCATCACCGGCAGTATTAGGGCGGCAGTTGTAAATGCTATGCTGAGCCAAGCCACTGCCGGACAAGAGTAGCATCAGAGCTAAAAATAGGAGGGGGGCAGTAAGTAATTTCGCAGAATAAGGTCTAAAACTCCGGATCAGGCCAGCAAGATGAGCAAAGAATCCCAAAAATTGCATGGAGCTGGATGATTGTCGGGAAAGCACTGAGTCGGCAATTCTGGCAGGATAATTAAACAAATTGACTGCACTACCGACTAGCTGATTGTGTTGGAAACTTTCAGGTTACGGGTGCCCACACTGACAACGGACTGATGAGCAGTCTGCTCATGTCGGTATGTCAAACAGGCTAGTATGAGAGCGGCAATAGAATGTATGGTGTGAGATTATAATGGATCAGGACTTAATTGGAAACCTGCTGTTGCAATGGCTGAAACAGTTAGGGTTCCGGTCGCAAAGGCTGATGGTCAAGTCAGCCAAAATATGATGCTGACGCATATGCGACCACAGCAAGAACAAAAAGACGAAAGGGAACAGCAGCTTCAACACTGGGTCAATCAAGTCCTAGTGTCTTTAAATAACGGATCCCTCACAGATCCTGTTGTACCGATACGTGCAGTCAGCGGTGATGCCAGCTTCCGACGCTATTTTCGGGTCTATTACCGGGGTAAGGTATACATTGCCGTCGATGCACCTCCGGAGCATGAGGACAGCAAAGCCTTTGTCAAAGTCGGCCAATTACTTGCCACCGCAGGGGTACGAGTGCCATTGGTGTATGCAGCTGACTTCGAGCAGGGTTTCATGCTGCTGGAAGATTTTGGCGACCGGCTCTTGTTTAATGCATTGCGAGAGATGCAACAGGTCAGTGACATTGAAGGGGTAGATCGACTTTACATCGCTGCCATTGATGTCCTGGTGAATTTTCAGTCAAAAGCTGACAAACAGGCACTTGGTCCCTATGATCGTCAACAGCTAAATATGGAAATGGCATTTTTTGAAGAATGGTTCTGTAATGCATTGTTAGGAATGGAGCTGAAGGCACCCGAGCATTTTCTGATTACCGAGGCTCTGGTTTTTCTCGAAGATGCTGCATTGGCTCAGCCCACGGTGGTAGTTCACCGTGATTATCATTCCCGCAATATTATACTGCCTGATGGTGGTGTTGAGCCGGGGATCATTGATTTTCAGGATGCAGTCAGTGGGCCTTATACCTATGATCTGGTGTCTCTGTTGCGAGACTGTTACATCAGCTGGCCCGAACCTCGTATTGTCAATTGGTTAAGATACTACCTAACTCAAGCAAAGCAACAGGATCTCGTTCTGGACATTACGCAGCAACAGCTTGTCCGCAATTTTGATCTGATGGGGCTGCAGCGCCATCTTAAGGTGATGGGTATTTTCTCCAGGCTTCATCTACGGGATAACAGATCCGGCTATTTGGCCGATATACCTTTAGTAATCCATTATTTTCTGGAAATCTCCGGCCGCTACCCGGAACTGAAGCCATTTAGAGAATGGTTCCAGCGGTCGGTGTTGCCGCTGGCAATAAATCGACTCCCTTCCAGACAGAGCTGACTGAACTTAATTA
>JAPORB010000183.1 GCA_026710425.1 Gammaproteobacteria bacterium | reverse complement strand
AGAGCATATGAATGATGCCATCTATGCGACAAATATCCATTGACTTGACACTAGTGAGATTAATTTCAATAGGGGAAATAGTGAGCAAGCAAACTATCCCCTCCCAAGAAGAATAAAACATACGAGCTTTTCCCTGCAACTCTTGACTTGGCTAAGTGTGTTGCCAGCAATATCTTGATTTGAAGTTACTGTCTCAACTTTTCCAGTAGCGCATCACGCTCACCAGAAAGACTAGCCTATAGCTAATCTCAATCGAACTCGATTTCCTGTTCTCCTATGATCTTTGCAAGTCCGAGGTGTTTCGGTTGTTCTATCGAGTTTTCCTGGGCCGCAGCAGGAAAAGTATGGAAGGCTGGCCTGTATTGGTTCACTATCGTTATTGATACACAATCGGCATGCTTTATTTCAGTCATTGTGTTTCAGTTCGAATATAACAGTGCTTGAACTGGCAATAATAGGATGTGTCATGAACATTGCTAGACCTCACTGAAGGCCAAAAGACTGATCAATCATAGGTACATGTCTATACACGCCAGTGTGTGGGTTAGCGCTGCTCTAGCTGGCTTGCTTCCATCATGATGTGAAAAATCACATTCTGCTCCATAACTCCGCGAACCAGATCGGAGCCGGGGCCGATGGAATAAATGGCTACATCTTCACCACCATGGGTTTCGGAGTACATCGGCACGGTGACCTGCGGTCTGAAACTTTCATCAAGAGTGTCAATTCGGGTTAGGTTAGAGCGTCGATATTCAGTCAGACTAAGTGGTTGTCCGCCAAATGAGGCAGGTTCACCATTGGCATAGCTCAGAGTAGTGTAGGGAAGGCCATCGGCAGCCAGTGACAATTCCTCCACAGGTTCACCGGAAGAATCCAGTCCAACAGACTTGCCCAGAATAGGGTTGCCGCGTTTCGGGTATCCGGCAATAGTAAAGACATGACTGTGATCAGCCGTCACAATAATCAGGGTTTCATTAAGGTCCACTTTCTCCAAGGTGGTGCGAATGGCATTTGAAAATTCGATGGTATCGGTCAGGGCTCGGATGGGGCTGGTGGCATGATGGGCATGATCAATACGTCCAGACTCAACTTGAAGAAAATATCCTTTATTGTTCTTGCTCAGGATATCAATCGCCTTAGCAGTCATCTCACTCAAACTTGGCTCACCACCGATATCGGTTGAGCGATTCAGTTCATATTGCATATGAGAGGAATTGAACAGGCCTAACAAATGTTCTGTCTCTGATGGGTCAATGGCTTCGAATTGTTTGCTATTCCAGACGTAGTCGCTTCCCGGTGCCAATTCCTGCCATTCCTCAGTTAGATCTCTGCCATCATGCCGATTCCCTGCCCGTCTGGACTCAGGATCATTCACCGATTGGGGAATAAAGCTGGCCCGACCGCCACCCATGGCAACTTCCAGCCCATCGCTGCCAGAAATCCGATCGGCAAATTCAATAAGCTGGCGGGCGATATCAGCACAATCACCCGGAAAGCTGAGGGAGGCTGCATCGGCATCATCTTCAAAATCCCTATCCATGATGTGGGCATAGTTGGCGGCAGGTGTGGCATGGGTAAGTCGGGCAGTGGTCACCACACCTGTTGAGAGTCCGCGTATTTCTGCCCGCTCCAGAAAGGTAAGTAAATGATTACCTTTCTGAGAGTCACAATCTCCCCTAATCACATTCTGGTTTACGCTGATCAGACCGGCCTTGGTCTTGATGCCCGTGGCCATGGCAGACATGGTCCCGGCTGAATCTGCAACCTGAGCATTGGTATTATAGGTTTTCGACAGTGCCAAGTTAGGAAACTCCTCAAAGCTCAGGAGATTCTCCTCGCCAGTTTCGCCGCGCAGTTGACCTTCGAATATGCGTGCTGCTGTGACTGTAGATACCCCCATTCCGTCACCAACGAACAGAATGATATTTCGTGCCACCATTCCTTGAAATGATCCTCGCATTTCCAGATTTTCGCTCACGGTTTGTCGTCCCTCCTCAAACCATCGCTGAGGTGTTTCCTGGGCTGTGGCAGAATCAGGGAAAATTGAAAAACCTGCTAGCATGCTGAGAATGTGAGCTAATATTGTACGCATATTGATACCTGTGGTTGAATCAACCAACAATGACTGAATTGATATTTATGATTGCGTGCTAGTTTTACAAAATAAGGGTATTATAATACTTGCACTCCGACTTTCTTGAACCAGCAAGCGCATGATCACATTTTCGGGGGATGTATGTAGTCTGCAGTTGACCCAGAGACAGCCAAAAGGAGGTAAATCAATGGCGATAACGATCACCTACTGCACGGCATGAAACTATCGGCCCGAGGCGGACCGTGTGTCTGCGGAAATACAGCAAGCCATTGGCGAAACTCCTCAATTGATTGGTGGGGGTGGTGTCTTTGATGTATTTGTGGACGGCAACCTTATCTACTCCAAGTTCGAACTAAACCGATTCCCAAAGTCTGGAGAAATTGCCAGCTTGCTGGATACGAAAAGTTAGTTATTTAGTCGGGAATTAAAATCAGGACTAGACAATTTGAATCTTACTGCCAGTTCGTACGCCCTGATTGGAATTTAGCTGGTTATTGAAGGATTTATAAATTCCGAAATTACCATTGAGCCGTCCAGATTGTCTAAAAGCCAGCATGCTGTTTGCGTACAGAAACTTCACTTGATATCGTTCAGCCCATGGCCTACTGCGTCAATTTCAGGCTGGTATGCACATATAAGCATATGCAGTTTAGCTTATTAATGCTCCAACCAGGGACGGGTGTTTACGAGTCGCCTTTGCTTGGTGCAATCACATCGCAGTCCTATACAGGAAGTATTTTAGGTAGCGAGAGATAAGTTGAATGAACTCGGACCATTTAAATTACATTTTACCTGTCAGTTAGACAAAAATTCCTGTTTTTAGCTGAATTTGCAAACTGTGGTTGGTCAGACAACTAGCATGGTGATCTTTATGGCAGACGACGTGTCGGGGCCAAACCTCTCTATTGCCAAATAACCAAGTTAAAGCATTCAGATCTTCTATCTTAATCTCATTAAAGGTTGTGAAGTTGGGCTTGTTATTAGCTTTCTGTCCGTCACCCATAAGAACTTTTCATGGTAGCTGATCAAGCTTGCTCTGCAAGGCATCAAGAGAGATGCTGAGTTCTTTCTGCTTAATCTTTTGCTTGTCCACTACTTGGGTAGGAGCCTTTCTGACAAAATTATCATTGGCCAGTTTCGCGGTGACTCCCTTGAGTTGCCCTCTCAGTTTAGCGATCTCCCGGCTAAGCCGAGCTTTTTCTGCAGCTAAGTCAATTAACCCCGCCATGGGTACCAGTACTTCTAAAGATTCGATCAGGGCCGTGGCTGCTGCTGGTGCTTCCGTGTTGGATTCCAGCCACTCTATTGAGTTCAGCTTGGCCAGCTTTAGTAGATATGGGCGATAGGTCTCCAGCTTGTTGCGATCTTCCACGGAACCACCCCGAATCAGAACGGTAATAGACTTGGCAGGAGAGACTTCCATTTCACTGCGGATGGTACGTATGGCAATTATGATTTTTTGTAGCCATTCGATTTGTTGCTCAGCTTCAGTATCAACCTCTTGATCTGTACATTTCGGATAGCTTTGCAACATTATACTTTCGCCGGTTATATTCAGAAATGGTGCTATCTTTTGCCAGATCTCTTCGGTAATAAATGGCATGAAAGGATGAAGTAGACGCAGACTTTGCTCCAGCGTCGAAAGTAGAACAAGCCGTGTGGTCGCAGTTTGTTGCGAGTCTTCTTCATTGTTCCATAAAACTGTCTTGGAAAGTTCAACATACCAGTCGCAATACTCATCCCAGATAAATTTGTGCAAGGACTGCGAGGCGAGATCAAATCTATAGTTGCTCATGGCATCAGCCAGGTTTGAGACGGTAGTCTGCAATCGGCTTCTGATCCAACGATCTGCCATCGACAGATGTTTGGGATCAAGTTCAGTTTTTATATTTTTGTCCTGGGTATTCATCAGCACAAAACGGGAAGCATTCCAGATTTTATTGCAGAAATTACGAAAGCCTTCCATGCGTCCAATGTCAAATTTGATATCCCTGCCAGTCGAGGCCAGGGAATAAAAGGTATAGCGTAAGGCATCGGTGCCATAGCCCTTGATACCATCGGGGAAAGATTTTCGGGTATGTTTTTCTATGTTTCCCTTGAGATGAGACTGCATCAATTCAGCTGTACGTTTTTCCACCAAATCATCCAGGGAAATGCCATCAATCAAATCGATAGGGTCCAGTATGTTACCTTTCGATTTGGACATCTTCTGTCCATGCTCATCGCGCACCAGACCAGTAATGTAGACCTGCCGGAAAGGAATCTCACCAGTGAACTTGAGGGTCAGCATTATCATACGTGCAACCCAGAAGAAAATGATATCAAAACCGGTTACCAGTACACTGGTGGGATGAAATCGCTGGAATGTATCGGTGTTGTCCGGCCAACCCAAAGTAGAAAAAGTCCAGAGGCCTGAGGAGAACCAGGTATCCAGAACGTCCTCATCCTGACGAAGTGGCAGTGTGCCCTCCAGTTGATACTTTGCTCTTACTTCCTGCTCATTGCGCCCTACATAGACATTGTCGTCCTCGTCATACCAAGCCGGGATACGATGACCCCACCAAAGCTGTCGACTAATGCACCAGTCCTGGATATTGCGCATCCAGGCAAAGTAGGTGTTCTCCCAGTTTTTAGGCACAAATTCGATATCGCCATTCTCCACCGCAGCAATGGCTGGTTTCGCCAGTGATTGAACGGAAACATACCACTGGTGGGTGAGATAGGGTTCTATAACGACTCCACTTCGGTCACCGCGTGGAACATTTAACCGGTGCGGCTCTATGCGATTGAGTAGACCAAGGTCCCGCATGTCATTTACAACTTTTTCTCGCGCTACAAATCGATCCATACCCTGATATGGTGCGGGTGCATTCTCATTGATTCTGGCATCGGGCGAGAGCACATTGATAACTTCCAGATTGTGTCGCTTACCCATTTCATAATCATTGAAGTCATGGGCGGGCGTAATCTTCACGCATCCTGTACCAAAGTCCTGATCCACGTAGTCATCGGCGATGATTGGGATAGTACGATCTGTTAGTGGTAACTGAACCTGTTTTCCCACCAGATTCTGATAACGTTCATCTTCCGGATGAACAGCTACGGCGGTGTCCCCAAGCATGGTTTCCGGTCTCGTTGTTGCCACAGTCAAAACGTTTTTTTCGCCAAGTACCGGGTAATCGAAATGCCATAGTGAACCGTTTTCCTCTTCGGAGACCACTTCCAAATCGGATATGGCTGTATGCAGTTTCGGGTCCCAGTTGACGAGACGATTGCCGCGATAGATCAGACCTTCGTCATAGAGGTCAATGAAGACTTTTTCCACAACGGTAGATAGATGTTGATCCATGGTGAAGCGTTCACGCGACCAGTCAAGGGAGGATCCCATGCGTCTGAGTTGCTGGGTAATGATGCCGCCTGATTCTTCTTTCCAATCCCAAACTTTGCGTATGAACTTCTCCCTGCCGATGTCCAGGCGGCTTAAACCGGTAGCCGACAGCTGTCTTTCCACCACCATCTGTGTGGCAATGCCGGCATGATCTGTTCCTACTTGCCAAAGTGTCTGAAATCCCTGCATGCGCTGATAGCGGATAAGGGCATCCATAATGGCGTGCTGAAACCCGTGGCCCATGTGCAGACGACCGGTAACATTGGGTGGTGGTATAACGATACAGTAGGGATCACCACTGCCGCCTGGTTTGAAATAACCGCGCTCTTCCCAGGTTTTGTACCAGCGATCTTCGAGTTGTTGCGGTTTGTAAGTCTTATCCATAAAAGCTTGAGGCATCCATTAGTCTGGAATCGCGTGTTGTCATATTCAAGTACAAGAAAGGAAAACAGATAACTTATTTGTTAGGCACAATTATACAGTAATTCATGGGTAGACCGGAATGATTGATGAGTGCGATTAGCTCGGTAACTCAAAGCTTGTGGGTGTCGAGCGGGTAGCCGAGAGAACGATAGAATGTATAACTTTTGCGACCTGTGGCTACACTATCAGGGTCAGCGGTAATGATCTCGTTGATGATTTCAAACTGCTGGTGTTGCACACAGGCTGTTGACCGCAGATTTATCAAGACATCCGTTGCTCCGGCTGGACAGTCGCCATAACCAATCAAAACAGCGACACCATCTGAATCACTTGCGCCCGCTAGCGCATGAGGCAGGAAGCTGGCTGGTTTGAATTCCCACAGCAACTTATCCAGCCGATCACATTCTGCTTCAGTGCTAACTTGAATGAAGACCTGATGGCCTTTTTCGACTGCCTTTTCGGCCACGCGGCAGGCGAGTTGCAATCGGCTCGATTCTTCATGGCTACTAAGTGCATAAAAGTTAATGCGTGGCATTGGCTCAGGCCCTGCGGGAAAGAAGGTATTGCATCAACAGCCCGACTGGGCGACCAGTTGCTCCCTTCTTAAGTCCGGAATGCCAAGCACTACCGGCAATGTCCAGATGTGCCCATTTTTGTTTCTCGGTGAATCTGGACAGGAAGCAGGCGGCGGTGATCGTGCCAGCCCTGGGTCCGCCGATATTGGCTATATCTGCGAAATTACTGTTTAGTAAGCTCTGATATTCATCCCAGAGCGGTAGCTGCCAAGCACGATCCAGTGACTCTTCACCGCAATTGAGCAAAGTTCGAGCCAGTTGGTCATTATTACTCAGCAGCACGTTGGCATGGGAGCCGAAGGTGGCAACAGCGGCACCAGTGAGGGTGGCTATATCGATGATTGTACGAGGCTTAAAGCGTTCAGCATAGGTTAGCGCATCACAGAGCACTAATCTGCCTTCGGCATCGGTGTTGAGAATTTCGATGGTTTTTCCAGACAAGCTGGTGACAACATCACCTGGCTTGGTGGCCCGTCCTCCTGGCATATTCTCAGCCGCGGCAACCATGCCTATGACATTAATTGGCAAGGCGAGCTCTGCCACGCACTCCATAACAGCCAGCACACTGGCCGCCCCACACATATCAAACTTCATCTCATCCATGGCGGCACCGGATTTGAGGCTGATGCCTCCGGTATCAAAGGTTATGCCTTTTCCTACTAGAACATAGGGCTGACTCTTTGCTTTTGGACCCTTGTGTTCGATGATAATTAGCTTGGCTTCCTCAGCGGAACCGGCTGATACGGACAGTAATGAGCCCATGCCCATGCGTGCCATTTGTTTTTCTGACAGGACTTTCGTTCTCAGGCTGTTGTGTTGGGTAGCCAGAGTCTGGGCCTCAGAGGCCAGAAAATCTGGTGTACAGATATTACCTGGCAGGTTTCCTAGCTGGCGAGCACGATTAATGGCTTTGCCAATGGCCCGGCCCTTACCCAGCTCCTCTTCCAGACGTTTGCGGGGGGTTCTGTCCGGCCCGCTCAAACTGATATTACTGAGCGTTGGTGGCTTGTTTTTTTTGCTCTTGGTGGTGTCGTAACAGTACATGGCCTGTTCCATTGACTGTGCAACATAAGCAGTCAGCCAGGCTGCGTTGCGGTCGGTCGGCAGTACATCTGCCAGGGCGATGTGCACATCCGCTACCTGTAACTTGGTCACAGCCACCGCCGCACTATTAAGCAATTTAGCGGCACTTCGGCCATTGAACTTTTTTCTCTCACCAGCACCGACAAGCAGCAGGCGCTGAGCCGTCATTCCAGCAGGGTTGTACAACATAGAGGTTTGACCTAGCTTGCCAGAAAAGTCACCGGATTTGATGAGCTGGCTGATAGCCTTCCTGCTGGAAGTGTCAAGTTCACGGGCCTCTCCGCTGAGTATGCCTTTGCTGAAAACGGGAAGTATCAGACAGTCGCAGTTCACATTTTCGACTGAATTAGAATTGATGGTGTAATTCATAGCTGGCTGTTGGCTCCTTTGCTATTATTTTGGGGTGAATTGGAAAGCACTGATTGTGCCCAAGCCTTTTTATGATGTCTATATTGTCTGATGGCACAGGGTTACTGCAATTTGAGATTTATCTAATATTGATAATCGAGTTAAGTCGCAAACAGCATTTGGCATAATGAGCGGGAGAGGGGAATGAAAATTACTTTAATCCATTAGATCAAACGAGCCTCGTAGTAATATGCAGGTTCTGAAATCCATGAGAAAGCCATATGACTTGCACGAAGACCCTTGGAGATATCTTCTTGATCCTTTTCTGTAATCTATTGTGGACTATAGGTCGCTTAGGATTGCGTTATGACAGTTAATTCCAGAGAAACAATAAAGATGCAAAGGTCGGGGCATGCCAATTTTCGTTGAATTACTCAGATATTAAACATATTGGTTATCACCTTCGGCAATTTCTGCATTTGGATGCTAATTGAACGACTAGCCGATTCCCACCTCCATTTTGCATTTTCTCGCAACCGATCGATTGAATTACAGGGATGGTTCCTGCTGTTTGCGAAAGTAATTCTTTCGGGAGAAATGCTCAAGAGATTGGTTCCCAGATTGCACTGGTATCAGGGACTAAAACGGTCGTTGCGATCTAGGCACAAGCACCACCTTGGTACCGCTCAGTCTGTCATGCAAGGCATCGCTGTCGGTATCAAAATAAAGCCATAGATAGCCGCTGCCTGCCAAAAGCATCGCCGGCCAAGCCAGAAAATAGCGCTTGAGTGCCTGATCAATTGTCAACAACTCATTGTTGCAATTCACCACTTTTAGTCGCCAGGCGATCATTCCAAGCGTCTGGCCGCTTTGCATCCAAAAATACGCGTAAAAGGTAAAACTGCTGCCCAGCATGATGACAAACAACAAGTAATCACGCACCGAGTCGGTTTGCACCTTACCATCCACAACTTGATTGCTGTCCACGCCCAGCAGCAGTTGTATCAGAAAGCCAAGAAGCATCCAGATTGCTGCCACCAGGAAACTGTCATAGAGCAGGGCAAGCAGCCTGCGCCAGAGCCCTGCCCGTGGAAAGTCAGCAGTTTTATGGCTCTCTGTTACTGTCTCAAGTGCTTCAGCCAAGTTCCTTGATCGCTCCGATCAACTCATTGGCCGCTTTTTGACCATCACCAAACAACATTTTGGTGTTATCACCAAAAAATAGCGGATTTTCAACGCCTGAAAAACCTGCACCTCGTCCACGCTTGATGACAATGACATTCTCCGACTCATTGGCATCCAGAATGGGCATGCCATACAAGGGACTGCTGCTGTCAGATTTCGCCGATGGATTTACCACATCGTTAGCACCAATTATCAGGGAGACCGTGGTGTTCTTGAAATCAGCATTAATATCTTCCATGTCATAAATCATGTCATAGGGCACACCAGCCTCTGCAAGCAGAACATTCATATGCCCAGGCATACGACCTGCCACCGGATGTATGGCAAACTTGACTGATGCACCACGCTCGGTTAACAACTGGGTCATTTCCCAGATTTTATGCTGCGCTTGGGCTACCGCCATACCGTAACCGGGGATGATGATCACCTGACTGGCAAATGCCATCAGAATCCCCGCATCCTGTGCCTGAATTTCTTTCATCTCCCCCAAAGCACTGCTATCAATACTGCCACCGGAATCGGTACCGACACCAGCGAAGAACACATTGGCCACAGAACGATTCATGGCAACGGCCATCAAATGGGTCAGCAAACTACCAGCCGAACCCACCACAATACCGGCAATGATCATGGCCGCATTGCCCAGCACATAACCCTCAAATCCCACTGCGAGGCCAGTAAGGGCGTTGAACAGGGAAATAATTACCGGCATGTCAGCCCCACCCACCGGAATGGTGATGAATATTCCCAGCACCAATGCCAGCACATAGAAGAGTATGATCTGGTTCAGATCGGCATTGAAGTAAATCCCGATGGCTATAACAACGGTAGCCAGTGCGATAACGGCATTGATTACATGTTGAGCCGGGAGCAGCTTGTTGCGTTTAAGGCGGCCATCAAGTTTGGCCCACGCAATAATACTGCCACTGAAGGACACGGTACCGATAATGGCACCAATTATTCCCAAAATAGCCACATCACCACCTAGAGCAGTGGCAACGGTGGCACTTCCTGAGGGGTCATGGCCTGCCTCATTGACTGCCTTAATCAACTCCACTGCGGCGATGGCTGCAGCAGCTCCACCGCCCATGCCGTTATACATAGCAATCATCTGTGGCATGTCGGTCATGGCTACCCGTTTGCCGGTAACCCAGGCAAACAAGCCACCGATGAGAATAGCCAAAACGATTAGCCCAATATTGATGGTGGCGAGAGAACTACCGATGATTTCAGGAGCTGCAAAGGTCACCAGCGTTGCCAGCACCATGGCAGCCCCAGCCCAAACGATGCCACGGCGTGCCGTTATCGGCGAGCTCATCTGCTTTAGGCCGAGGATAAAAATCACGGCTGCCAGAAAATAGGAGGCTTGAATAATTAAATCTATCGACTCCATTACCTAGCCCTCGCCCTTGTCACTGCTTGGCCTGAACATTTCCAGCATGCGCTCAGTTACCACATATCCACCCACGGCATTGCCCGCACCGAGTAACACGGCAATAAAGCCGATGATCTGTTCAGCGGGTGTATCAGCAATGCCTAGGGCAAACATGGCCCCTACAAGCACAATGCCATGAACAAAATTCGAACCTGACATCAGAGGTGTATGCAATATTACCGGCACCCGACTGATGATTTCGAAACCAGTAAAACCGGCCAGCATGAAGATATAAAGTGCCGCAATTCCCTCGATCATGATGAAGCTCCCTCCAGTTCTTCCCTGATTCCTTTATGATGCAAAATACCCTGATGAGTGATGAGACTGCCATTGATAATTTCATCATCCAGATCAATGATGAGCTGCTCATCTTTTAAGAGCAAGCCAAGGAAATTGAGCAGGTTCTTTGCATACAATTCACTGGCATGATTGCCCACCATACCCGGCACATTGACAGGGCCGTAAATTTTTACCCCTTGATGCTCAACGGTTTCGTTTGCCTTGGTGAGTTCACAGTTTCCACCGCCTTCCGCTGCCAGGTCCACAATGACCGAGCCACCCCTCATGTTTTCTACCATGGCACTTGTAATGATGCGAGGTGAGGGACGACCTGGTATGGCTGCGGTGCTAACAATTACATCGGCAGCTGCCACATGCCGGGCCAGAATTACCTGCTGCTGTTGCCTTTCATCTTCCGTCAGCTCACGGGCATAGCCGCCACTGCCCTCAGCTTTTATTTCGATATCGACGAATTTAGCACCGAGTGATTCCACCTGCTCCTTGACCGCGTTACGGACGTCATAGCCTTCCACAATGGCACCAAGCCGACGGGCAGTAGCGATGGCCTGAAGTCCGGCCACGCCGGCTCCTATCACGAGCACCTTGGACGGTCGAATGGTTCCGGCGGCAGTGGTCAGCATTGGAAAGAACTTGCCGAGCAAATTGCTGGCAAGCAGGACTGCCTTATAACCCGCAATAGAGGCCTGGGAAGACAGTGCATCCATAGCCTGGGCCCTGGAGATTCGTGGAATCAGTTCTACCGAAAAGGCACTGATATTTTTCTTGGCTAATGCCGCAAAACGCCCGGGATCGGCAAATGGGTCTAAAAATCCAATCAGAGTGGCCCCTTCTTTCAGTTGCGATATCTGTTGTTCGCTGGGGGGATTGACCATTAGCATGATGTCACTTTTTCCCAGCAGCGACTGACTGTCTGTCGCAATATCAGCTCCATCGTAGTCCTCATCCGAAAACCCGATTTGAAGGCCCGCGCCGGTTTCGATGATTACCTTGACCGTGTCGGTAGTTAATCGCCGGGCGATATCGGGAACCAGAGCAACCCTTTGTTCGTTCTCACGAATCTCCTTGGGTACGCCGATGTTGATTGTCATGAATAACCTCTTTCATTCAAATTCGCTTGGAGCAAATAATTATACAGTATTCACTAAAATGATAAAAGGGAATATGAATCTTGAATTGGCGAAGTTGGGTATAAGAGCTGTCTGGACTCCATTATGGATTGTCTCAAAGGGTTCAAAAGACAGTCTTAGATAGTGTCTGTATGAAAACCCCACTTTTTTGAAGAATTTCGGCACAGGGCAACAAATTTATTTTAGAACATTTATTATATAATAAGATTTTTGAGTCAA
>JAPORB010000195.1 GCA_026710425.1 Gammaproteobacteria bacterium | reverse complement strand
CGGTTTGACCCACCGTCTTAATTACCAGAAAGTGCGAATAAACCCGCCTATGCAATCAATATCCCTTGATTTGACACCAGTTAGCCCTGAAACCCAACGAGATTGTGGACAAATGATCATAATGGGATAGATAGAATGCCGTGATTAAAACTTATCTGCCGGCATCTATTTTCTACTTAAGGGGGTTGCCTGTATTATTCATTTCTTCAACCATAGGTTGAAACAGAAACACGCAGTCAGTTTCCTGTGGTGGCAAGAGGTGCGGATGGTTCGGTCAGCGCATCCTCCGGGCCGGTATACTTAACACTTTCCACCTCTGTTGTAAAACCAAGATGCCCCTCGATACGGGCAACCCGGATGGAGACATCAACAACTTCACCCCTAAGAGTGCGGACTTCCATAGAAAGATCATCAATTCGGGTATTGACATCACCAATTCGGGTGTTGATGGAACTAAACACCCCATAAATTCACGCTGATCAAGATGGCAGCTATTGACAGAAATACTCCCATTTGACCATTGCTAAAGACATGAAGATCCTTTGTCTTAGCCTCTTCAGGAACTTCTCTCTCATCCTGTTTCACTGATGCCATCAATGTATTAACCCAGTCTACGGATTACATTGTAGGGTAGAAAATTGACTGCCATAACTGTCTTAATTCTGCGATAGAAATCTCCATCAGTGGGTAGCCAGTGGTTTTGTGCCACAAGTGTCAAGTCAATGGATATTTGTCGCATAGATGGAATCATTCATATGCTCTGATTAGCAAGGCAGCCAGTTAAACTGAAGCGTGTTCATCCGTCATTTTTTGATTGACTAAACACTAGTCATATTGGCGAAAGCGACTATTGGTGGGTGAATTGATGGTTTCCAGAGCCATTAGCGAACGCTGGTTATAGGTAATCCAGCCTTCCACTGTATCGCAATAGGTCTTTCGAATACGGGAAGAGGTTCTCGCCTCCTTTCTGCAATACACCTGCTCCAGCACCGGTTTGCCTTTGTTCCAAGCAAGCAGCTCTTCCTCGCTCATCCCGGCGAATCCCGTGGGAGTGGTGCAACTGCTGGTCAGCCAGGCTAATGCTGGTAGGCACAAGAGGGCTGATGCTATTTTGAGAAGATTCATATCTACAAGATAACCCCAAATGCCATTTCTTTCAAGCCGCTGCCGGAACCTTGACCAACGAACAGTGAGCGCGTACCGGACAAGCTGGCCACAGATTTTGGACTGATGAACAGCAGAATCTTGCCAGCACCATTTCACAGCCTCTCCCAACCTTTGTATTGGCTTTTCCGTAACTCTGCTTTAGGCTTGAACTAAGACATTTGCCGCATTTTGTAGACTTGAACTAAGAAGAAAAAGGAGAGTTCAAATGCGTTACCAAATTTCCTCTGCGATAGCACAATTCAACATTGCCTTATTCACGGTTTTTCTGCTCATTTTCAATCCAGCAGCCTTGGGACAGGATGTATCAGCCGATGCGCTTGGATTTATCATTGGGACACCCGATGTGCTTGAGCCTACTTCAGGTTCTCGATCGGTGGTAATTTATGGCGATCCAGCTAAGCCAGGTTTGTATGTAATGCGCATTACCTTTCAACCAGGGACTGGTAGCCGCCCCCACTTCCACAGCACAGCTCGTTACATCACTGTGATCGAAGGCACCTGGTACACCTCTTACGGACCGGATGCTGATGTCTATGACCCGGAGAATATGATAGCGGTGCCACAGGGAACCTTCATATACCAGCCTCCCGGCGGCCACCATTATGACATGGCAAAGGAAGAGGCGGTCACAGTACAGATCATGGGCATGGGCCCTGTAGTTACCACTGCCATCCCACCGCCCGAGATTGGCCGTACTTTTGCGAATCCCCAGTAGACTCCCGCTGACCCGCCATCAAAGTCATCAATGAGGAAGGCAAATAGATTATGCTTCAGCAGTTTGCTTAGCTCAGGCTTTGCGAAAGGGTTCTACCAGCATGAAAGTGGCACTGCAACGGGCTACCAGTTTGTTGCTGGAGTGAATACTAACTTCAACCCTGAATAATTGCTTGCCAGCATGAACAACCTCAGCCTTGGCAGTGAGCGAACTGCCTTGCGGTGGTCGCATATAGGCTATAGTGAGATCAGTGGTTGCAGAACGTTTACCGGCAGGCCGAACAGAGCGAACAGCTACTCCAGCAGCACAGTCAGCCAAGGAGCTTAGCACTCCGCCGTGAACCCGACCTCCGGTATTTAGATGGTGATTCTGCAACTCAATGCGACATTCCGCTAATCCATCCCCGTAATTGAGAATTTCAATACCAAGGTAATCGTTAAAGGTACTGACTGGTAAATCTTCCATCAGGGTAAACCGACCTTGCTTTCTTTACCACTGCTGCCCTGAGAACTCGACATACGCTGCCTGTCCTTGAATCTTAGCTTTTGTCGCCGTCGATCATCTGCAGTATTTTGCATGCTCTGGCCTATATGCTCCTCACCTCGGTTACTAGCCAGCTGCATCTGCCGTTCGCGCTCCGCATAACGTCTTTTCTGTTGAATGCTGTGTTTGTCATAACAATGGGCACAACTTATACCCTGCTGATAATGCTCGTCCTGCTTGTCCTGCTCTGTAATCGGCATGCGGCAAGCATGACATTGGTCATAAGTCCCTTGCTGTAACTGATGATTCACACTGACCCGATTATCGAACACAAAGCATTCACCACGCCATTTACTTTCCTGCTCCGGAATCTCCTCAAGATACTTCAGGATCCCGCCTCTAAGGTGGTACACTTCTGAAAAGCCCTGCTGCTTCAGATAAGCGGTAGACTTCTCACAGCGAATACCTCCGGTGCAGAACATGGCCACTTTCCTGTTTTTCATAGGATTAAGATTCTGTGAAACATAGTCTGGAAACTCACGAAAGGAATCAGTATCAGGATTTGTAGCCCCTTCAAAACTGCCAATGTCCACTTCGTATTTGTTGCGAGTATCCAACACAAGCACCTCTGGATCGTTCAACAACCGGTTCCATTCCTGTGCATTGACATAGGTGCCACGGCTTGAAGTGGGGTCAATATCCTCAACACCCATGGTAACGATCTCTTTTTTCAGCTTAACTCTGGTTCGGTAAAAAGGATTTTCCTCTACCGCTGATTCCCGGGGCTCAAGACCAACAAACCGCTCATCCTTACCCAACCATGCCATTACTGCATCAACACCCTCACGGCTACCTGCAATGGTGCCATTGATTCCTTCCGGAGCCAGCAACAGAGTGCCACGCACACCCCACTGAAGTAGCAATTTCAGTAAAGGTTCGCGGAAAGATTCAAAGTCGGGGAATCGTGCAAAGCGATACATGGCGCAAACCACTACGCCATTGCAGGTGCCATTCATAGTTCGTCCTTGTTGCACACCGGAACGTAAAACCGGAGCAATATGTAACGAATAGTTTAACAGAAACAGATAACTCAGTAACAATAATTTTCCGATATTAATGCCAGCAACATGATATTCTGACACAAGAGATAGGTTGCATTGCATCAAGCAAACAGATTCGGTATCGTGCATCATAACCACGGAGGTTTGTATGACAACTACTCCAGAGCATGATGAACGCATAGCCAATATGCGCCTCGCCTCAGTATATCCACTGTATGTAAACAAGGTTGAAAACAAAGGCAGGACAAAGACTGAATTGGACACAGTAATTTGCTGGCTAACCGGTTACAGTGAGTCAGCCCTGCAAGAACTTATAAGTAGTGACAAAACGATGCGGGAATTCTTTGCCGAGGCAAACCTGCACCCGAATGCAAGCCTGATCACCGGTGTTATTTGCGGGTATCGCATTGAAGAGATCACAACCCCCTTGACCCGTAATGTGCGTTATTTGGACAAGCTGGTGGAAGAACTGGCCCGGGGGCGCAAGCTGGAAAAGATTCTGCGTGCTGCTAAATGAGCCGAGGAGTCAACAATCAATCATGAGCAAAAACAACTACTATGTATGGCATATCAAACCTGATTCTAGCCGCTTTCCTGCTGCTGTCTTCTTTCGGCTCAGCGCAGCTGCCAAGTCTTCCCGGTGAAGGGCCAGGTGTGCTTGAGATCTGGGACATTAGCCTGAGTCTTGTTTTTCATATTACCGACTCCGCAGAATGCTATTCTATGATGATTGAAAGTGTGGATTAGGGTGATGTGTTGATTTCGATCAAGATGGCAACCGACGAAACCCAAAATTTTATTCATGGCCCCAAGGCCGAATATCATTTATGAAGCCACCATCACTAAGTGTGAAATGATTGGGGAGTTCATCTAGTTCGGCAACAGTATGCTGGATTTCATCATTACCAAAATCCAAGAGTCTGCGGTCTAACGAATGACTGTTGGGATGATTCAAGATGCCGACTGCTTACCTTGGTAGCTGATGAATCATAATCATTCAAATACGCACTCCCATGGAATTATCAATGACACAGAAAATTATTGCACTCGCTAGCGGTCGTCTTGTTTTAACGGCCTTGCTTGCCACGCTGGTCGGAGCATCCTATGTCTTTAATTTGGGGCCTTATCCGAAAGTCGAAAATCTGGCCGGAAACAGCATAATGCCCGAAGAACAAATCTCAACTGCGGTCTATTTGACCGAGTTCCTGGAGCAGCTGGGTCCTGAAGGCAGAGAGTTGTATGCCAGTGCTCAGTTGGTGGATTTGCTGAACCCGCTACTTTTAGGCATTTTTCTGACGTTGCTGATTGCTTGGTTACTGAAAGCTGGCAATCGTACCGACACCTGGAATCCTCTGGTACTGGTTCCTTTGCTGATGGTGCTGGGGGAGCTGTGGGAAGATGCCTTGTTATATCTGGCCGCTGGCGGTTACCCCGCAGTTCCTGTCGGCATACAGACCCTGCCAATGGCCACCTTGCTGAAATTCACCAGCCTGACATTGTGTCTGCTGATTGTACTCGGATTGGCAGGATTGGCCCTGGCAAAGAGGCTTGGTGCGAAATGAAACTGAAAGTCGTGATCAGTAAGGCATTGGGTCCTCACCTGCCCAAACTGCTAGCCAGCCTGCTTATCAGTTGTATCGGTAGCAATCTTTAGACAGCTATGTTGCTTACTTCTCCCTGCAGGTTAACTGACCAACTCTGTATGCCCGGATTATGATAGAAAGCACTGGTGCCGCGATCAGCAATCACAGCCTGGCGGGTCTGTTGTACATTACCCGCACTGTCAGTTGCACGGCTTTGCAGCACAGCCTCACCCCCCTCCCACTGCCAGGGAATACTGAACCTGGCAAGTGCCTTGTCCCACTGCTCGCTTTCAATCAGAGCATCAGCCCAACTCTGACCACCATCGGCACTGACTTCCACTTGGCGAATGCTGCCACTGCCTGACCAAGCGATGCCTGTGATTTTATAAAGACCGGGGCGAGGCAAGGTCATTTCGCCGGAAGGCGAGGTTATTAGTGATTTGGTTTCCATGGGAAAGGTGAATTGTCTGGCACGTCGATCTGGCAATAAATCCGTGTATTTGCTGGTTTCATCCCGGAATTGTGCCGGTACTTTGGTCAGCTTAACCTGGGTCAACCACTTCACACTGATGTTCCCTTCCCATCCCGGAACAAACAGTCGCATCGGGTAGCCTTGTTCGGGACGCACTGGCTCACCGTTCTGATAGAGGGCTACCAGAACATCATCCATGGCTTTGGCAATAGGTATCGAGCGCCCCATGCTGGCGGCATCCGCTCCCACTGCTGCCACCCAGTCAGCCTCCGGCAAAACTCCTGCCTCATCCAACAGGCTGGACAGGGGAATTCCAGTCCATTCAGCGCAGGAAACCAGACCATGAATGCTTTGCGCAGAACCTCCCGAAACTCCGCGGGTATTGGTATTTCCATTGCCAGAACACTCGATGAAATACACCTTGCTGACCATGGGGTAACGCAAGAGATCCTCATAAGCAAATACTAGTGGCTGCCTGACCATACCATTGATCACCAACTTGTGATTGATTGGATCTATGTCGGGTATTCCGGCATGATGACGTTCGAAGTGCAGGCTGTTGGGTGTAATGATTCCCTGCAAATGCTGCAAGGGGGTGCGGGACAGACCGCCACCTGGGTAGGTAGCCTCCGGCGTGCTGGCAAGTCGTTGCAGGTTGGCATGAGGTGAGGGTTGACCATAGGCGGTGGGGCCAGGACCCGGCATTTTTGACCAGTCTGGAATTTGCAGACCTTGCTCTGCACCAAGGACTGCACTGGAGGCAGCGATACTTGCCCCGCCCAACCCTAATTCCAAAAGTTTGCGCCTATTGATCAGACCATTGTCGGCCACGCGTTCGGATTTGTTTTCGCTCATGATTAATCCTCTGTTCCCCAGCTATACCCTGCCCTGTTGCTTATGCCGATGTAAGCTGTGCCCGATTCATTCCCGCTCCGATGGCAGATTCCTTCGGTATATTTAAGCCGTTAGTCAACTTAAGTTGCGGCGACTTATCACCACAATAACACAATGTGCGGGGAATCAACGACTGTACATTTAAACTACTGGTTGGTCCAAGCCCGATCCCTGAACGCGGTGACTGTTCCAACCGCCTTGAACATTATCGACACCCCCAGCTAGAGGCAATACACATGAACTCAACCTCCAGCTGTGTTGGCAATTCACCAGTGCTTGCCAAACAACAAAATTCAACCCCTGTTCCAGATTAGTCCTACGCTTGATGGCCTTGCGGATGCCGCTAACAGCAAAGCCTTTGCAATTGGTATGAACGACTATTCTAAAGAATGGAACATTGTAGGCGGCAATTATTTTCGATGCATTTGCAAACTGCCCATAACTGCATTGTCTGGAACATTTTTGTCTCAGTAATTACCTTTATTCAGTGACCACAGGCAAATGAGAGGGTGATCCCCACTCCGCCCAGCTGCCATCATAAACAGATAATTTTCGGTAGCCGGCCTCCCAGGCGGCAAGAGTTAGCACGCAAGCGGTAATTCCCGAGCCACAACTGGTGATCAACTTTTGATCCTCACTTATCAGATCCTGAAACAGAGAGCGCAACTGCGGTACCGATTTCAGCCTGCCCTGTTCGATTACCCAGCCGAATGGCAGGTTGCTGGCATTAGGCATATGTCCCCCTCGTAGACGAGGGCGCGGTTCGGGCTCCAGCCCCTTGAAGCGACCTTCCGAACGAGCATCCACAATCTGCGTTGCAGGATCGTCGAGTGCCACCAGCACCGTTTCAGCATCACAGAACAACCTGTCACTGTCCTCGCGGGCCTCAAAGTCTCCATCCCCGGTACCTGGAGCATACTCACTTGCCACGTCCATATTTGCTTCAATCCAGGCTGGCAAGCCACCGTCCAGAACAAAGACACTGTCAAGACCCATTGCCTTGAACATCCACCAGGCACGGGGGCTGGCATACAGACCAACATCATCATAGACAACAAGCAGACTGTCCCGGTGAACTCCGATGTCTCTGACCTTTTCCTGAAACAGATCAGAACCAGGCATCATGTGAGGAAGCGAGCTGTTGGGTTTGCAAATTTCCCGGTCATAGTCGAAACGCCGGGCACCTGGAATGGCAGCAAACTGTCGATTATCATTGATGGAAGTGAACCCCGGGACTACTGGTGGTACCGAGGCATCAAGTATGATGAGACCATCCTGTTCCAGTCTGCTGGCCAGCCAGTTCACCGAGACCAGTGCAGAGCCACCAGCAGTATCGGTTGTTGATGTATTGAACACTGAGAGCACAGACTTTAGGCTGGTAACCGAACCTATAGCCGATCTAGAAATTCCTGCAGCTTTGTCTTGAGTTTTGTCGTGTTTTCCGGGCCAAAACGGATCAGCTGTTTGTGTACATCTACCAGATTTTCGATGCTGGCATCGGCATAGAGGTACATTACTGATGGTTTGACCAACTGATAGGGTCCTTCGATCTCGCTGGTATCCAGCACGTTGTTAATGGCTCGCTCCAGTGTTTCATCAAAACTGGAATTGCGGAATCCGATCTCTGCATAGGCTTGCTGAAAAAGTGGTGATAGCAGTCGATACAAAGCCATGGATGCATCCGCATCAAGTGCCACCAGGGTATCAACCACAGAATCGAATCGGGAATGCGCCGCCGCATCCATGGCGAACAAGTTATCGTCGAGTGTGGTTACTGGCATTTCCTGCCCGAGAGCTTTGTAAGGCAAACCGGTTTGCGGGAAGTCTCCACGGCTAATGTTCTCCACCAATACCACAAACTTGCGTATGACCTGATCCTCCGCCAACAAACTTGCCACTGTAGCACCGTTAATCAATCCACGAATTTCCTCAAGAACAAACTCATCACTGGCATTGAGATCGGGTAGCGGAAATACTGGCACTTCTGGAGACTCTGCGGTATTCGAGGGAGTCTCTTCCATGGCAACTTCCACAGGTGGCTCGGCAATACTCGGCTCAGCAGCTGGAGCTGCTGGTTCATCCGGGGATTGAAAACGAATTCGTGGCAGAACACTGTTGTTTGGACGGGACTCTGGTGTTTGTGTTTCAGCCTGCGGAGCGGGTTCAACTGGAGGTGAAATTTCTACAATGGTGGTGCCCCCAGACCCTGTTCTGTCCTTGGGAATTGCCAAGAGAACCAAACCGAGTAAACTCAGTACAGAAACACCGACTATGATCAATAAGCCTGTTCTCGACATGATATTTTTTTGCACCCTGAGATGAATTGATTCAACAATCTATAATCTCTTCCTTATATCATAGCTCGAAGACAGCCTCAACAAAAAATGGGTATGTATCAGGTCAATTCGGGAGGACAAAAAAAGAAGGGTTGACAAAAAACCCGGTCAACTTTCGATAACCGGGTTTATTGTAATTTCAGATCCATTGTACTAGCGGGTTGGAAAGCCTAGTTCCTGCATTGTAGCAACCAGATCACGCCCTGCTGTCGCGGCATTGGTTTGCTTGTCAATCTTAAGGATAGTGCCGTCTGCATCAATGTAGTAGGTCCAGCGATGGGCAAGACCATCCTCTCTTAAAACGCCATAAGAATCAGCCATTTCCTTGTTCACGTCTGAGAGAATCGGAAAGTTGGCCTCATGCTCGTCAGCAAAAGCTGTGTTGTCTTCCAGCGTATCTACACTGGCCATAAAATAAGCAACATCGAAATTCTGAATTTCTCTGGCACTGTCACGCAGCGCCTTGCATTGCATGGTTCAGCCGCTGGTAAAGGCCTTGGGAAAAAAGGCAATCACGGATGGCTTGTCACCATTAAACTGGGACAGGCTATAAGTGTTGCCATCGGATGCAGGCAAAGAAAAGTCCGGTGCCTTGTCACCGACTTCCAGCGCAGCCGCAAACTGGCTTCCCAATCCAGCGAATGTCAGCAGAGCTGCTATCGACAGTTTTGTGAAGCACTTGACTATGTGAAACATATGTCCTCCATCAATTAAAAACACGACCCGAAGCAGGCCGATAGTGCAGTTATACCCTGAATCGGGGTAAACTTCCACCCCCTTGGAAAAAGAGGATCAAAGCAGCTTTTTATACGATAGATGGAAAGCCTTTGGTTGCATCTGGAGTTACCAAAACCCACCCCTTCAGAAAACTCCGCCCCGCATATCCGCCCTACGTACCTGTTGAGCTTCTGCCCTTATCTCCCTGATCTGGACTTGCAATTGCTGACGTTTCGGTGCACTGAGAGTTTTATCACCCTGACTGATCATCTCCATTTGCTCAATCACCCGATCAATTTCACTGATGTGACGATTCAACAAGAATCGCTTGGCATCCCGCTGAGATTGGCGGTAGCGCGGATTTTCCACCTGAACATTGAAACAACGGCGTACAACTTGCCCATTGGCTGAACGGCGGTTCTCGCAACGCGTCTCATTAATATAGCGGTTGGCTGTGCCCTGGAAGTAGGTATAGGGTGTGCTGGCGACTGAGCGTGCCAGACTGATGTCAGCCTGGGACTTCCCCTCAAGCAGATTCAACAGAGCCTCAGTCTCCACCCCATCCGCAGATTCCAGATTAAACAACAATCTGCTGTAAAATTCACTGAGTTCACGAGTGTTGCTCATCAGACCCTGTGAATTGAGACCTAGTAGATTTTCCCTCGTTACTCTGAGCTTCCATCGGCCATAGTCATCAGCGGCTGCCAGGTAATCCTCTCCCTTCAGATCAAAAACCCTTGATGCAATGTGGTGATCTAGATGCACCAGATTATCCACCTGCTGCCAATCCTCTAGCCGCAGGTTTTGCTCAATTAATCCACCAATCAGAGGTAGCTGCTGTTTGCTGTAAAGTCCAGTGTTTATGCGAGCAATCTGCAGCGCATCAGTTAGAGACGTGGTGGCACCGTCATAATCCTCAATTTCAATCTGTAGCCGGGCCATATCCGAAAATGCCTCAATGAGACCTGGATGATAGATACCCTGCTCGCTTTGCAGCTCAGCAATTGCCTGTTGACGCACTTCCAACTCGCGAGAAATCTCCTGTTGGCGAGCAGCCTTAATAGCTGCCTCCCGTTCCATATGCTCCCGTTCCTGTGGAGTCATGGCAGATCCCGACTGACGTTGCCCCTGCTCTACGTCGGCTTGCTCGACCTCAAACTGTTGCGATCGAAGCTCTCCTGCGTCTCCGTTTTGCTGCGCCATGAGGGCTACGGAGAACATCAAAAAAACTGGCAATAGGCTTTTCAGCTGCAATAGTAAATGGCACTTAAACAACATGAAGATTAATCATCGAAATAAGTCAGCGATGACGAACTGAGGCATTGGAATCCCACTGCCCAGCTGACCACTCTTATCCCGGTTGTCAGTTACACTGAATGGTGGTTTCTCCTGGGTAGTCTAACGCATTGAGAGGTTTAAGTTAAACGGGATCAGAATCTTGCGGAAAACTGTCATAGAGGCGTCTTGCCATATGGATAATATCCGGCATCATCCAGTAAGTTTCATGATCCCACACACTCCATGCGAACCTGATACTCGTCTGTTTACGGGAGAATAGACGCTGTGCAGCATAGACTGACCAATGGTATAGCTGTAGCGGTGAGCTGGCTGATGACATTATTCGCTTTGGTTATAGTCTAGTAAATTATCAGCACCACTCCGACACTGTTCAGGTGTGCATCATAAGGAGTTTAACTATTGTTGCACGGACTCCAGTGTAGTTTCGGCGAAATTCATAATGGAAGTAACAATGATCGTTGCAATTCCAAAGATTTACTTACCTGACAAGTTGAGTTGCATAGCTTGTTTGATGTCAGATTAGTCAATCGATGGCTGTATGCGATTGGCATATTCAAACACACAAGAATCTCTGAGATGCTGAGTGCCATCATATATATTGAAATGTTACTTTCATGGACCAGACTCCAGTCCTTGTTTGCTAATGGCAGATCACCAGTCAAACTACCATGATTAGATTGACCATAAAAATGAGATGGAGAGTTTTCTTAAAATCAATGATTTGAAATCAGTGGAGCCAAGAGAGGTGGGATATAACTGCCATAATAAGAGTTGCTACAGTTGTATATCAATATTCTGAAATTTAATGACTGTAGGATACTTATGTTTTACGAGAATATACTGAATAAATTTATGTATTTTCCAACCTTCATGCAACAAATCAATAGGATCAAAATGTCAGATTAAAATTCAATAATAATTTCTGAGTTTTGCCTAAATTCTCTCTTTTGACCACAAGCAGTTATGTCGACCAGTATAAATTTTCTGGAGCAAGATCGAGCGACCAAGTTTAATATAATGACGAGTTTAACTTACGAAATAAATGGTAGCAAGAATATGCAGTACTATTAAACCTCTAGGAATTGATTTTAATTACAATTACAGTGTTTTTGATCAAGAGCTTTCATTATTAATATTCACTATTGAACATGAGCAATGTGTTAGTGACAATGGTCTTCGGATTAAATTAATTGGAAAGGTAACTTTTTGGCAGAGTATTAGCTTACAGCAGTAATTTCAATTTCGCCTCTATGCAACGGCAGCCTGAATTACCTGCTTCATCTTTACATGTTTATAACTGACTTTAAGTGCCTCCTTGCAGTAAAGTCAGAGAAAGATATCCTGTCATAGCATGATCAACCTCTACAAATATTTTCCCAACTTGTCCAGTTAATCAATTCTCGCAATTGGTTTGAGATAGCTGTGCTAATTCAACAAATATCAGCTCAGATTGCATAATCAATCTGCTAAATCAACCCCAAACCAATGAGTAGGCATATAGGAAACACAGATACTCCAAAGGGTATCTCTCGCCGATATCAGCCTGGTGTTAGAAACTTCTTTGCAGACCTTGTGTTCAATAAGTTGATTACGGTAGGACAAATCCGCTTTTCATGATATTATCCATATTTATGGACTTAAAAGCATTCCCAAAACCTTCCCCTGCTGCGCCGATTCCACTGGAAATCTGGTTGGGTGATACTGACCGGGCTGAAGTTGGTCGTGAAGCCTTCTTTCGAGGCCGCGATCATGAATATGGGGTTTTTCAGAATGCCTTAAACATGCTGATGTATGGTC
>JAPORB010000056.1 GCA_026710425.1 Gammaproteobacteria bacterium | reverse complement strand
TCAAGCCGAATTTCGTCTATCTTCAGGCAGCCAGTAAGCCATGTGAAGCAAGATCGCCAGTCGAGAAACTGTCATGGTAAATTAGCAGGAATTAGCAATGTTAACATCTGCAAAAATCTCGGTAATCATTCATAAATATATGATATTAAAGCAAGTATTCAGAATTTCACTGCTGTCGAGCAGCTATTGAGGTCAGGACATCTGAATTATAAAAAATCTCAAATTCCTAAATCGCTACTTTCTTGATTCGATTCCGGCTCTACCAGCCAATTACCCACTTCCAGCATATCCTGAGCATCCAGTACACCGGCTTCACGCTTCAACAGAAGCAGAAATTTAATGTGCTCATAGCGCGCAGACTGTAGGTCCCGTTCGGCTTGAAATTGATCCCGCAAGGCATTAAGGACATCCACCGTGGTCACTGTCCCAAGTTCATAACCTTGTTGCATAGCCTCTGAGGACAGGCGTGTGGATTCAACCAGTCTCGTTGCCGCTTCGGTGAGAAGGGCACTGGATTGGACTTGCAGGTAGGCTGATCGCACCTGTTCATTGGCCTCAAGCTCAGTTTGGCGCAATTCACTCTCGGCGATACTTCGCTGACTACGGGCCTCACTGACCCGAGCCCGGTTAGCTCCGCCAGCGAAGATAGGAATGGAGACATCCACTCCCAGGAAAGTGGTGTCAGTTTGGCCCAGAAATCTATTGTCGAAACCAATATTGGAATCCAGATGCTGGGCAATCACATTAACTTGGGGCATATAGGCCCCTTTACTTTCTGCGATAAACTCCTCGGCAGCCCTTAATGCATAACGCTGCGCCCGAATCTGTTGATTATTGTCCTCGGCCAGCTCGACCCAGTGTTGTAAATCCTCGTCCGCTGCAGGCAGAATCACCTCGCGGTTCAACACATTCAATCGTCCGATTTCAATGCCAGTCACCGATCGTAAAAATTCCTCATTAATCGCCAGTTCTGCCTGCAATCGCAGTTGTTCCGCTTGAACCGAGGTCAGACTCGCCTCCGCTTGGCGCAGGTCTGTGATCTGGGCCAGTTGCAGGCTATACAAACTCTGGATCTGGTCCAGCTGATTGCTCACCGCCTCCAGCTCAGAAGCGATTGATGTCAGTGCATCCTGAGACTGCAGGACATTCAGGTAACGGTCCGCCACATCAGTGAGTAAAAAGGCCAGTTCGTAGAAGTACTCGGCTTCTGCTCGGTCCTCAAGGAAGGATGCACGCTTGCGTGCTGACCAGGCTTGCCAGTTGAACAGAGCTTGAGTTAGCGTCACGGAATATCGTTCACCCTCAAACTCCTCCAACATTGGATTGCCAATTAAATTCAGCGAATTGCGCCGGTTATCGGTCAGATTGGCATTAGCTCTGACTTGCGGCAGTAACTGTGCTCTGGCCTGACGCTCACGTGCACCGCCTATATTGAAATTCTCCAGAGCAATTCGCAACCGTGGACTGTAGTCGATTGCTGCCGAGAAGAAGTCCTCCAGAGTCTCTCCCACAGACGGAGCATCAAGACTTCTGACTGATTCCGAAGCGGTTGTCGACAGGGAGCAACAGCCAATACTCCAAAGCAGGAATCCGGTAGTGAACAATCTTGTCATGTGATGCCTGCCTAGTTTTCGTTAAAACTGTGGACCACGGTATTGGACAGGGGCTTAAACAGGTATTGAAGAAATGTCTGCGATCCGGTGTTAATGAAAACCTCGGCAGGCATGCCAGGCAGCAGTGCCTGATCCCCCAACGAATCAAGACTGTCCGGATCGACTTCTACCCGGGCGAGGTAATAACCGACACCAGTGTTTTCATCAACTACCCGGTCGGCTGAGATTGTAAGTAGTGTCCCGAAAATTGTCGGAGCACTGCTTCCGAAGGTTGAGAAGCGGATGCGGGCTTCCTGACCTTCGGCCACGCTGTCAATGTCCACCGGATTTACACTGGCCTCGACAATCAGTTCGTCGCTTTCAGGCACCACCTCGGCGATGGCTGAACCCGGTCCAATTACACCGCCGATAGTATGCACCTGCATACCGTTGATGATGCCGGTATCAGGAGCTTTGACCACGGTTCGACTGACAATATCCTCAAGTGCTGTTATTCTTTCGGTGACATCCTGCAATGAGGTCTGGGTATCCCCCAGTTCGTTAACCACCTCGTTGCGAAATTCGCTTTCCTGTTGCAGGATTTGAAGGCGGGTTTCTCCAATCTGTACTTCATTGGCGGCAATTTGCGAAGTCAGCTCGGCCGTCTCTCCGGAGTAGGCGGCAAAATTTCGCTCAATCTCACGTAGTCGGGTCACTTCCGAGAACCCCTGCTCCAGCAGGATACGGGTGTCCTCAAGTTCTTCTGAATAAGATGTAGCCAGAAGTTCCTTTGATTCTCGCAGAGCACGCATTCCCTCGGACTGGTTTTCCAGTTGCTCAATTCGTTGTAGCAGAATGTCATAACGCCCTTGGTTGGCAGTCTTACGGGCCTCAAAGATTTCGTTTTGGGCCTTAATTTCCTGCTGCCCCCTAGGGTCGGATTGCGAGAAGCTGGCTGAGTATTCCACTTCCTCCAGGCCGTCGCGTTCGGCGATAAGCCTCGCCTCCCTGGCCTTGAGGGCTATAAACTGGGCGTTGGTAATTTCCAGCTGTGCACTGGCTTGGGTGTCATCCAGAATCAGAATCGGCTGGCCCAGGTCCACCAGGTCGCCGTCGCGCGCCAGAATGTCCTGAACAATGCCTCCTTCCAAGTGCTGCACTACTTTTTTGTAAGAGCGAACAGTCACGCTTCCCGGTGCATACGCTGCACTGTCGATTGGGGCCAGTGCCGCCCACAGACCAAACACACCGAAGACCAGAGCAAACAACAACAGACCGGCCCTGCGCGGTGCCTCCATGGAAGTGATGGACTGTAACAGGCCGTCGGGATTGGCCTTGGGGTCAGGGTTGGCAATAAGCTTCATGTCGTCTGGTCCAGTTAATGGTAGGCAAACGGCTCAGCTGGCGGCTGATTTTGGTTTAGGAACGGCCTTGGGTGCCATCAAGCTGGCCAGAATCTTGTCCCGGGGTCCGAAGGCAGTCGCCTTGCCAGCCTGCAGAACCAACACCTTGTCCACGCACTGTAGAACCATGGTGCGATGAGTGATTACTACAACGGTGCAGCCTTGTGACTTGATTCGCCGCAGTGCTTCCACAAGCTCCTTCTCACCCTGATCGTCCAGATTAGAGTTGGGCTCATCCAGCACCAGTAATCTGGGAACGCCAAACACCGCCCGCGCCAGCCCGATGCGTTGCCTTTGCCCTCCAGATAAGACGCCCCCGGCACCGCCGATGATCGTGTCGTAACCATTTGGCAACCGCAAAATCATCTCATGCACACCCGCAAGTCGGGCCGCAGTAACAATTTTTTCCGGCTCAGAATCATGAAAGCGACTGATGTTGTCGGCAATGGTGCCGTCAAACAGTTCTATGTCTTGGGGTAGATAACCGAGGTGGGGGCCAAGTTCGGCACGATCCCAACTGGACATGTCGGCCCCGTCAAGCCTTACCTTGCCGGAGTAGGTCGGCCAGATGCCGAGTATGGCCCTGGCTAGTGTAGATTTTCCTGAGGCACTTGGTCCAACTATTCCAAGTGCTTCACCAGCGAGCAGGCCAAAGGATACTCCCTGTACTACTATATTTTTGGAGCCGGGAGGTACTACAGATACCTGTTCCACCAGCAGCTGGCCTGATGGTTCCGGCAAGCTCATGGTTTCCGCTTCGGCTGGAACCTTGTCCAGTAAATCACCAAGTCGGGAATATTGTGCGCGAGCCAGGGAGAATGCTTTCCAGGTACCAACCAGCATGTCAATCGGAGCCAAGGCGCGACCGAGCAACAGTGAGCCAGCAATCATCATCCCGGGAGAAATCTGCTGATTGAGAGCCAAATAGGCCCCAAGCCCAAGGGTAAGGGACTGCAGGATAAGTCGGATCGACTTGGTCATGGCGGTCAACATGCCAGCTTTCTGGCTGGCATGGGTCTGCAGGCCCAGGATATTGTTTTCTCTTTCCTGCTGTCGCTTGCGGATATCGTCAGCCATGCCCATGGCGGCGACCACCTCGGCATTGCGCAGACTGCTCTGAAACTGTGCTATAGCCTTGCTTGCCTCAGAGTTGGCTTGCTGAAGAGGTTTGTTTGTTGCCGCTTCCTGAGCAAAGGCCATACATACCATCAGAATCCCGCCGATGATGCCCATTATCCCAAACCAGGGATGAAACATGAACATGACCCCAACATAGATTGGAAACCAGGGTGCATCAAAGAACGCAAAAAGCCCCTGTCCGGTCAGAAACTGTCGCAGAGAAGTCAGGTCGGAGGAAGGCTGGGTGTTAGCCAACATGCCGCCAGTTAACAAGGACCGCTTGAACGCGGCATCGGAGACTCTTTTTCGCAAATTTGTTTCCAGGCGGTTACTGGCACTAACCAGCACCAGGGTGCGCACCCATTCAAATCCGCCCAAGGCCAGTAGCAGGCCACCCATCAGCAAGGTCAGCATGGCCAAGGTAGACAGGCTGCCAGAGGCGACAACGCGATCATAGACGGTCAGCATGTATATGATGGGAGTCAGCATCAGCAAGTTTACTGCTGCACTGAAAAGGCCAGCAGTAAGGAAATACTGCTTGCAGTCCTTCAGAGCATTGCGTAGCTCGACATATTGTGTTTTGGGCTTGGCCATTGGCTTTGCAGTTTTCCGGTCAAATAAAGGTCAGCGTCAGCCGTTGTCGATCGGCCAAGTTAAGACCTTCAATAAGTTTGATAGAGTAAAGTTGCGGCTAAAGTCAGTTTATTCAAGCAGTCGTTCAAGCCATTGATCAGCAAACATTGAGGAAACTTCCTGCTTTTGCACAATTCATTCGACTTGTGCAGGTACATTTTTCGGGTCACTTGTTCTACCCCAGCTCATCGGAGCCATCCGCAAACTGCTTCAGGGCTTTCAGGTCGTTGATGAGAAGTCTGGTAGGACCATCCCGTTTCACTATCTGTCGATTCTGTAAGCTCTGGAATACCCGGGTCACGGTCTCTCGAGAGACATTCAACATTATCGCAATCTCCATATGGGTCGGTGGATTGGTGATTAGCGATGATTTGACCAAACTCTCTTTAATATTATCGACAGCTGCCTTGTCTATATCAGGCAACAGCAACCACAGCTGACAACAGACACGCTGGGCGATGTTCGGCAAACCCAGCAGGGAACGCTGATAAGTCATCTGCCGCACCCGGCTTGCCAGTTTCATTCCCAGCACGTTAATCACCCCGGGTGTTTTCAGCATAATCTCGCGCAAGGCCTGAGTTGGCACAAACACCACTACAGTGGCAGTCAGTGCTATCACATACTCGGGCTGGGGTCCTTCATCAAACAGTCCAAGTTCGCCGCAGAAATCGCCCGGTTCGATGAAATAAAGCCCGACTTCACGACCATCAATGGTAAAGTCCACCCCCTGTAGCCTGCCCTCAAACAAAAAACAAACCACATCTTCCCGTTCCCCAGCCGATAGCACAACGCCTCGTCTGGCGAACTTTTTCAGCGCACTTTTTTCGGCCAGGCTTGTCAGCACAGGTCGTGGCAACGGTTTGAGAATGGGAAAGGCGCTGAGGAGCTCTGGGGTTACCACCATCAGTCTCTGACCTGAGACCCAACTTGGGAGAGAAAAAGCCGCTCCTTTTTGGGCATATTGTTGATTATACCGATTTGAACCAGCCTCGCCTAATGGCAAAAACCCGCTCCGTGTGATTGCCATCACGCATACCAGCATGCTGCTGGATTAATCTATACATAAAGCTAGTTGAATTGTATGTTCTGTTCGGTTTGGGTGGCCGAGCCGGACTGTTTGGCTCTGCCACAGACTATCCTTGTGACTGAAAGCAAGATGGGCAATGACAGTGTGCTTGGAATGTTCTGACCAAGAGGATAGACACTGTAACAGACCCTGATGATGAAAGTTCACTGGCAATACTGGTGGGGAACTGTAACCTTTGGCTATTAAAGAATGAGCGACTAGCGGGTTATCGTTAGATGTGGCCAAATCCTGACTGAAATTGCCAAAATTGACCAGAGGATGTAGGTCGAAACAGCTAGACATTGATTCTAGCCATAAGACTCATCGTTGTGTGAACCATGGTCTAACCCATGATGAGCCGCACATAATTGGTTTCAAGGCTGCACAGGAAACTTGCGGAGCCGTCAACTCCAAGGACGAGCGGTAAGACAAAGCACAGAACAGAACTTTACGATATACTGGGCAAAAGCCAAAATTCTGGAACGCAAAAGGCAAGCAGCTACGGGTAAAACACCATGAAATCAATAGCAGTTCGTCTCAGGTTTCTCATTCTGTCCCTGATCCTCTCGGTTTCGCTGATGGAATCCGCTCTGGCTCAGTCGGCTACTTCCACCGCCAGTGTGGGAGAGGTCAGTTTGGTGCTGGGCCGGGCTTTCCGAATAGATGCCGACGGCAAGCGCATCAGAGTGCAGTCCGGCACTGCCATTTCTGTTCTTGATCGCATCAACACCGAGTCTAATGGTCATGTGCATATACGTTTTATTGATGATGCGCTAGTCAGTGTGCGTCCCAACAGCGAGCTTGAGATTGTTCGCTATGACTTCAATCGGCAAAACCCGGAACTGTCAACGGTAAAGTTCAATCTTGAACAGGGAGTTACCCGTTCTATCTCCGGTGCGGCTGCTCGGGCAGCCAGGGAACGTTTTCGCCTTAATACACCGATCGCTGCCATTGGAGTAAGGGGTACCGATTTTGTAGTCAGCACCGATTCCGTAACTACGCGCGCTTTGGTGAATGAGGGGGTCATTATCATGGCTCCATTCTCTGATGCCTGTATCAGTGATGGCTTTGGTCCCTGTAATGCCAATGCTCTGGAATTTGGCAGCTCACCTCAGATCGCAACACTAGATGGCAGCACGCCGTTACCGCGCCTTTTGCCAGCCCAGACTGTTCGTAACCCGGATATGATGCAACAAGAGGTTCAACAGGCCATTGCTGCTGTTCAAGAGCCAGCTAGCCTTGCGGTAGCCACCGCTACCGAATCTTCCGCCCAGGAAACCGGAAACCAAGTGATCCTGGAAGGAGTCACCAACCGCACGGTTACCACTGATGCTGAAGTAGCCGTTGAGGCGGCCCTTGCACCACCTGACTTTACCCCGGCTTTAAGTCTGTCCCTGGCAGATGTGCAGTCCCGACAGCTGGTGTGGGGACGTTATGCTGCCAACGGTTTGGCACATGAGCCTCTTACTCTTCCCTACGATGAGGCCAGAGCAGATCGGGAGGTCACCGTGGGCAATCTGCAGTATGGACTTTTCCGGACCGAAGACGGACCCAAGCGGGTAGCCGATAATCTTGGGGTGGTCGGGTTTCAGCTGAACAGTGCCCAAGCAGTGTATAACTCGGCGACAGGCATTGTTGCCATGCAGGTCAATGGTGGCACCCTTGACATTGATTTCCAGCGCAAAGTCTTCAATACAGCCCTACAGATGAGTCATGACCTGACTGGTCAGGTTGACTTCTCTGCCTCAGGAAAATTTTTCGATGGCGGTTACTTCCGCGCTATTGAGGAAACTCAACGCATAGCCGGTGCTGTGAGTCTGGATGGTGCTGAAGCTGGTTACCTGTTTGAACGCAGACTTGAAAATGGGGAAGTGTCCGGTCTCACTCTTTGGGGCACACCTCCGCAAGAGTAATTGGCCAGGGCACCCATACTAGGAAGTGCCTACGGGCCAAGATCAATAAATTTACAGAGATCGGCAAGAGGTCTGAAAGATTCAAGCTGTTAGAGCAGGCAGTATTCAGATGAATGAGTAGCATAACTTCATCTGACACAATGAAACAGTCAACGAACAAACAGGTCAGTTGTTATTAGCATATATAACGAGTACAGCCTAAAAAATTACATAAGAGATTGAATGGCAATCAAGCCAGAAAACATGAGGTTGTGTCTAAGAACCTGAGTTCAAACACAACAGCTAAATCATGACTGAACCAAGCGAAAAACCAGAAGCGGTGCCAGACAATCCGCTATTAAGGCTCTCACCAGTGCTGTCCAAGCTGGCAACACTAGTGGCTGTTGCTATGCTATGTCTTTTATTGCAATTCGCGTTTCAGCCTACGCTCAAGTCGCTTGAAGAACGGTTCGGTGCCTTGGGTTGGACGCTGGCTCCAGATACCACACCTGAGGAACGGTTTACCTTGGTGGTTATTGATGAACGCAGTATTGCGGAGGTAGGGCCGTGGCCTTGGCAACGGGAAGATATGGCAAAGCTGGTCACTGCGATTGATGCGGCTGGTGTGCAATTGCAATTGCATGACATTACCTACCCTGAAAGCCGCCCTGGCGATGAGTCTTTTCTGTCAGCCCTTGCAACCACATCAGGAGTGATCATTTCGCAGACACCGGCATTGCAGGATATGGGCTCAACCCCTTCTGTTGGACTGCTCACCCACCCGTTTACTGGAGTGGAATGTGGGACATCAAACGGCGGCATTGACATTCCAGTTGCCACAGGCTTTGTGGGTAGTGCAGCTGCCTTTGCCGACGTAGCCAAAGGGCACACCGTACCGATTATCGACAGCGATGGTGCTGTGCGGCGCACTCCGGCTCTGGTTTGTTACGAAGGTATCGCTTATCCTGCCTTAGCCATTGCGGCCTTCCTGCAACTCAGCAGTGCTGAACAATGGAGTGGTGCCATCACTGCTGGCAATGCTCTGTTTGGGCCCCCAGCCTCACTAAGTCTGCAAGGTTATCCAGGTCTAAATATCCCGCTGGACCGCAATGGCGGCATCCGAGTCTCTTTTGATCAATCTCCAGACAGCTTTCAGGCCGTCTCTGCAATCGACGTAATAGACGGCAATGTGGAAAGCAGCCTGCTGGAAAGCACGTGGGTTTTGGTTGGTGTGACCGCCTTTGGCACGGGGGATATAGTCCCCACGCCCTATAGTGGAGCCTCCTTTGGGGTTGAAATCCAAGCCAGGTTGCTAGCAAGCCTGCTGGATGCGGATATTCCCTTTACGCCCAGCAGTGCACCAGTGTTATTGTTCTTCGTCGCGGGTCTATTTGCAGCTGTCAGCTATGGGCTTGCAAGAGCAGGAGATCGGATAGCCGCCTATGGTCTGCCAGTTGCTGCTATTTGTCTACCTCTGGCAGCACTGGGTATGCACAGCTGGTTGCTGGCTATCAGCAATATCTGGCTGGGCTGGTTAGTACCGGCTTTGTTTGGTTTGCTGGCTGCAAGTGCCCTATTACTCCTTGAACTGGCCAGAACTCGCCTGGAACGAAGCCGGGTCTTTGGAAACCTTAACAGTTACTTGCCAACCGATGTGGCCAGAGACATTGCTTTCAGTTTGCCCACTTCCCGGGTGAACGCGCAACGCCGTGATGTGACTTTACTGAATGCCGACCTGCGCAACTTCTCTGCTTTCGGCGAGGCTCGACCGCCAGAGGAAATTGCTGCTGTGCTGCATTACTTCTTCACTCGCGCCACTGAAATTATTGAGCGTTGTGGCGGTCGGGTACAGGAATTCCAGGGCGACAGTCTGCTGGCCCTGTGGGAAGGGGCTGGTCACAGCCCAGCACTTCATGCCTTGAATTCGGCCAGAAACATGCAGAGAGCACTCAATGACACATTGTTGCCAGCACAGGCTCTTAATGGCCTTGAGCCGCTGGCTCTGGGAATCGGCATAGAGCAGGGACCTGTTCTCATTGGCTCCATAGGCCCGGCTCATCGTCGCAGTCATACTCTGCTAGGGGATACAGTAGGTATCACCTTACGGATACAAGAGATGACCGCCGAACTTGCTCAGCCCATTCTGGTCGGAGCCTGTGCGGCGAGACAGCTGAGTGGTGAGAAGCTGGAGTCACAGGGCAGTTACCTGCTAAGTAGGTTGCGTATACCGCAAACGCTGTTCGCACCGTCTGAGCCGCCAGTGTCTATTGCCCCCCGACCAGAGACTCAGCCGAAACTTGCGGTAGTCAGTGGCGGTCGGCTTTAATCCGGCACCTTGTCGGTTGCTAGGTTGATTCGGTAATGGCGATAGCAGTGAGTGATGATTTTTTTGAAAGTGAGTCATCTTTGCATCTCCTTTGTGCTTTTTACAAAATGCCAAAGGTAAAGATAAACCTGTCAAGCTGGTAGTCCAGGCCATCAATTGAAGAGAATTCTTCATCCTCTCAGGCAAGCATACCGTCAAGTTCATGATGCTGGACACAGTGAAAAGGTTTAGATTCAAGTTACGTCAAATTCAGGCATAGGAAAATTTCAATTGTATTGAAGCAAATGAAATTTCTACCTGTTTGCCGTCGATGACAGAGCAGCTTTTTAGAGTCAAAACTTTCACTATGGGTTGCAGAAGGGTCAAGTTAATTGCCAATAAGCAATGGTCCAAGGTAATGACAATTATTGCTGCGGCAAAAACTACCGACTTATGGTTATACCGAACTACCTGTGACCGATTAACATGCGCCCTTGATTGTTCATTGTGCACAAAATAACTTTCATTTGGATTTTCAATTATTGACTGTTCAATAGTGGATTGAAAATTAGATGATTTGGCTAAAGACTAGCTGAAAGACTGATTCTTGATTCAGCCGTAGTTTTCAGAAGTGTATGCATAGTGCGTAGGGCATGATAGACATCCAACGAATATTAAGCGAGATATTGCTTCAATGAGTAAACGAATAGTTTTGGGTCTCGTTCAAGATGATCTTTTCCCTATCTGCCATTGTATGTCGGCTGAACTGTAAGTTTTTAAGTCTATGAGCATCTTGTTCAGTTTAAACAAGATGCGATTGCGGGTGACTAATAATGGTTTCGATTAAAATGCCAGGAATATGTAGAGGCAAACCCGATTTAGTCGACCACTTTAGCTATGGCGCAAAATCAGACTTTATTTGGTAAGCCAGCAGCCTCATAGTGAGCTGCTATACCCAAATTGTTTGAAGAGTTGCTGATCAGCTCCATCGCTTTGATCAAGATTAAAGGTGTTGTATCTTGCTGGGTTGATTGCAGAACCTTTCTCGATTCAAGATAAATTTCGATACATTGCATTCACTATCGCCGCTACAAGCGGTCTAACTAGCACGACAAGGACAGCCTGCCCCATGCCAACGCGAGTGACTGGCGCATCCTTGCGACAGTCGAAGCTTTTCCGTTACCTCGGCTGTGCTGTCTTTCTGGGCCTGCTGCCTTGCTGGCTGTTCAGCCCCTCAGTTCAGGCCCAAGGTGAATGCCCTGAACTGACATCCTTCTACAGTAGTGGAGAGCAGGATTGGTCTCAGACCCGATCCCGACTTGGTGAGATTTTCGAGTTTTGCCTGCTCAGCTCAGAATATTTCGCTCTTTATGGTGCCGCTCAGCTCAATACTGGTGATCTGAATGCGGCAATGGAGTCCCTTGAGCGCTCCTTGCTGCTGGACCCGAATAATGGTGCGGCCCTAATCGATTATGCCCAGGCCCTGCTGCAGGACGGTCAGTTGTTTGCCGCCATCGAAGCCAATCAGCTGTTGCTAGCCCGGCAGGACATTGCTGCTCCACTGGCCAATGACATTGCCCAACGGCAACGCGACTGGCAGTCCCTCACTCGCCAGACAATCTGGCAAATAGATGTACTGGGAGGCTATGACGACAACCTCAACGGAGCACCTGATCAGGATCTTGTGACCCTTACTCTGTCTGGCGAGTCAGTAATTCTCGCCCTTACAGAGGAATTTCAAGTGGTAAGTGGTCCATTTCTGAATCTGCGGGTGGCTGGTCGTCATCGGCGATTGGGACCACAGAATCAGCATAACTTTGTGGGTGAGTTGCGCGGTCGTCTCAGTAATGACAGCCGCTCTGACTTGGTACAACTGTCCAGTCGTTATAATCTGGTAAGACCCGACCGACGCAACAGCTGGCAGCTGAACGCGGGTATGAGCCATCTGCTAATTGGCGGCAGCCCTCTGTTCACAGGAACCGATGCCAGTTTTCGTTATCAGTTTGCCAGCCTCGTCGGTTGTCGGCCTTACTATGGTACAGCAGTGCAGCATCAGGTTTATCGCAATCAGAGTCAGTTGAACGGACTTGAGGCAAAAGTTGGGGTGGGTAGTAACTGTTCGGTGTTTGGAGCCGGCAACCAGCGACTTAATGGCGAGATCAGCCTGCTACACAACCGTGCCTTGAAATCCAATCGACTGGGCGGTAGCCGCGATGGCTGGCAATTTATCCTGGATTGGCAGCTTGCACTGTCCCGAGGTGTCCTTTCTGCTCAGTTCAACCACACGGATCTGCTGGATGAGCGGGGATTTTCCCGATTGCTGGCCAATAATGCCCGGCGCAATATTGAGCGCAATTCTTTGCTCATACAGTATCGTGAAGCTTTGCCAGCTTTGGGGCCGGGGGCCCAGTTGATGGTGAATTTTTATTTTCAGGACCAGTCCAGTAATTTGGATCTGTTTCGGACTGAGGATACTTCGCTGGAGATTGGAGTCAGCTGGCGATTCTGAACTTCAAAAATCTTAGGCGGTATTTTAGCGAGTTCACCAATCTTGGGGTAATTACATGGATCAGCACACAGTCCAGTCGATAGTCT
>JAPORB010000049.1 GCA_026710425.1 Gammaproteobacteria bacterium | reverse complement strand
GTTAGAATCAGTTTTAGTTGAGATTGTTGCCGTAAGTGGTAAAAACTGCCTGAATATTGTGCAATTTTTCAGAGTTATCACAAGCTGTGGTGAGTTGTCTACACCGAGGTATTCAAGGTATTTTGCTTATTGCCGCTTTTTTGGTTTGAGTGATACGGAAGAGATCCTGCGTCAGTGTGGTCTATCCAGCCCCCCCAGAGATCGGGTTCTTACATAGGAGACCATGTCACAAGAGGAAGCGGCAAGTGCAATACAGGGTGTATTCGATGCTTATGAATTCAATAGCCCAGATCAGGCGAAATGGGTGGATGAATTGGCCAGTTTATCCCAAGGATGGCCTCAGCATATCAACTCTGTTGCGGTGGCTGCCGGACAAGTCATTCGGGATCATAGTGGTAGCCTCCAATCGGATCTGCTGCTGCAGGCATTGGAATTAGGGAAGGAAAAGAAAGAACAATACTACTACACTCGACTCAAGGAATGCTCGGAACATCCCAAAGCATACAAACAACTTGCATTGGCTGTCAAGGATAGAGGCGGGGTTCTAAGTTGGGATGATATTTACGATCTTACTGAAAATATACGAAACAAAAAAAGCCTGTCTATGGATAATTTTTTGACTAATGCCTTACATGCTGGTGTATTAATGGAGATAAGGAATCGACCCAAAGATTATATGATTCCCATCCCTTCTTTTGAGGACTATTTGAGAAAGTTACCGATTGAACCACCGTTGAATATGAGCAGCTCATAGATAACGTTCTGCTGATTAATATTGGATACAGGCTGAGTATATTGATTCACAAATTCCTTGGGCTTGAAGTGAATCAAACATATTCCGAGGGCTACTTAAACTCCCCGATATCACAACCTTGGGGTGTTGCAATTCTAAGAAAAATGGGGTTGATTGGCTATCAGTAGCCATTTACAAAATCGATCCAGTTTAGATCCCCCCTCTCTGTAACCACGGGCCGGGCAATAATTTTGATATACCCTCTTCATACCATTAGCAATCACTTCTTTCTTGAGGAAAGTGAACACCTTTTCTTGATAGACACAGGTGCGCCGTGTAGCTTCGGCATTGAATCTGACCTGGAACTCGTCGGACAGGAGTTTAATTTGCCAGACAGCTTTATGGGACTAACTACAGGTCAACTTTCAGAGTATATATCGGCCGATTGTTGCGGTTTGCTCGGCGCAGATGTGTTGGGAAAATTTGATATCATTTTCCATCAACCAGCAGGTAAGATGACACTAACTTCAGAAATAATGCAGGGTACAGAAGAGGAAGTAATCTTCTTGGAGGATTGCCTGGGAATTCCCATCATCAAAGTCAATATTGATAGGGCTGAATATCGAATGTATTTGGATACTGGTGCTCAATTCTCATATCTGCAGAATGACTCATTAGTTGAATATCCAGTTGTGGATACTGTGGAAGACTTTTTCCCCGGATATGGAACATTTGAGATTGATCTGCACGAAGTAACGACGAGTATTGGCGATAAATCTTATGACCTTAAACTCGGTAAACTACCAGATAATCTGGTGGCTATACTCTCATTGGCTGGAGTCCAGGGAATCATTGGAAACGAAATATTCATGCGTAGGACCACGAATTATTATCCGCGCAGAGGAAAAATATTATTTCGAGATTAGGATAAAAATGACATTGGGATGAACGCTCGCATACTTTCTTATTGTAGAGCCCTCAAATTAGGCAATGATCTTGAGCATTTTATTACCCCCAGATTTCATAAAATGATTCCAATACTATTTGTCATACTATAAACAATATTCTACTTACAAACCGAAGCCAATTAGAGTAGAGATCGACTTCATTAATGTGTGACTGTACTCGTCAGCAGCCCTAGTAGTGATCAATACCACCAAGAATGTAAAAATTGCAATCTGCATACTATGGAAAGGTCTCATAGAAGACCTTAATCATCCTCTGTCTTTATGTATGAACCGCAAAATTTTATATTAGTGGATAAGCAGTTAGATAGCTTATATCGTGGTGGTGCCTATCTCCATACCACACTGGACTTCTCGAAAATTACACATTAATTGCCCGTTATGAGAGCTGGGTTAAGAGAATTTAGTGAGGAAACGGTAGTTTTGTTGGAGTGGGTTTTAATGTCAGTCAGGCAAGCTGGCGCACGTAACACTGGCTCAGAACTTGAATGAACACACTACCTGACACTACCTGGTTCAACAATCAAGGTGAGACATAAGTAGACTAGCAAGATACTGAATATACTGCTTGAGGTACTGCAAATCAGCTTACTGACGAATCAGCGAAAAATCCCGCACTTTGGTAAAACGATACTTACAGGTCGATTTCAAGCCTCAAATATTCCCTGAAAGAGTTGATCATGGTCAAGCAAAACCAGCGGCTGCTCTAGCCATAATGTAATTTAACTGTCCATGAATATCAGATTGCAGTGGGCATGCTGGCCGAGTTTCTACCAACATCAAGACAACCAGTTTCTGTCACCTAATTGAAGTGTGCTAGAAACAAACAGTTTAATTACTACTCTGTTGACGTGGCATTCAAATTTGAAATTGAATTGTAGCAACTGACAAAGACAGTGAGAAAATGTCTGTTATGCGTGGTAAGTAATGGATAGAAGACAAAAGTATCAATATTTGCATTAATATCATGGTCATACAATGATTTTTTATTTTGTAAACTATTTACTTTAGTAATATTATTTATGGTCGTTAAACTGTCGTGAAGGTGAATTCATGAAGCTGGCGAAAACACAGGAAAAAATACTCAGACAGCTGAAAACTCGTGGGCCACAAACCATAAAAATCTTGGCAAATCAGTTAGATATCACAACCATGGGAGTTCGACAGCATATAGACGAGTTGACACAAAAAGGGCTGGTAATTAAAACCGGGGCAGCACGGCAAAACCGCGGCAGGCCAGTGCATTACTGGCAACTAACCGATGAAGGGCATGCCAGCTTTCCAGATAGACATAATCAAGCCGCTGTGACACTAATCCATTGCCTGAAGGATGAACTAGGAGAACATCAGCTGGAAACTCTGGTAGGGGCTGCCCACGAAAGTCTACACCAACGCTATCGGTATGAACTGGATTTGTGCGAACCAGAACTGGGAACGAAACTGCTGCGTCTGGCCCAATTACGCACTGATGATGGATTCATGGCTGAAATACGCCTGCTTCCCGATGGATGGCTGTTGATTCAAAATCATTGCCCACAACTTGCCATGGCAAATGCCTGCCAGGCTTATTGCCACGCTGAACTGCAACTTTTTCGTTCCTTGCTTGGGGAACAGGTTAGCATACAACGCACAGACCATCTGCTTAATGACGGCAGGCGTTGCGCCTATAAGATTAGGCAGATTGAACCGAAATCTGTGACCTTCTAGCAGTATTTGTTTTCCCCGTTATTAAATATAATTGTGTGAATGCAATTCAGTCTGATATTCCGCTCCGGCCTGACCGCAGCCGACTCCAATCGCTCCGACAAACCTGTCCATACTAGAGTTCTACCATACTTCTTACTGGTTAATACCCCAATACTGATTGGCTGGTATTTTGCACACCATCCCTCAACAAGAGATTTAGATCATGAACAAACCTTTTATCAGAACCCTCATGGCCGTTGCCATACTAATAATGCTGACCATGCTGGTTATGCCAAAACTCATCGGACTTGATTTGCGCGCCAGCACTGTGGACAGAGTTATTGCACTAATCCCTCCTGAATCCCGGCAGCAGCTGGAAATCAAGGAAACCCATTTTGATTCGGGCTGGTTTAGCACCTATGGCGAATTTGAGATCACCTTTTCTCCTTCATTGCCAAGCATGGACTCTGCACTGAACATGAATATTGCTCTGGACTTCAATCATGGACCGATATTGTTTACCAACGATGGACCGAAACTAGGATTGGCCTATGCAAAAATTGAACCTTCGTTCAACAGTGTGGAAATTGCGGAAGTATTGGACGCTGTCACCTTTGAGCTACCTCCGGTAGACTTGTCATTACAGGCTGGATTCAATCAATCCCTTCTCCTCAAGCTAACAATCCCTGATTTTGAACTGGAGCAGGACGAAATCAAAGTCAACCTCGATGGTATGAACATCATCTTACTGGCTAATCGCGATCAATCAGCGGAACTACAATTGTCTATGGGTGCACTCAGTGCCTTTGATTCTGATAATGCTGCAGGATTCGATCTGGATTCTGTCGAGATTCGCTCTAAGTCCAGCCAGATTGACAATCTGCTGTCTCCGAGTGAATCAGTGCTCACCCTTTTCGGTCTGTCTTCCAGCAGTCCCCTGCCCTTTGCCGTCTCCGAAGTCACTTATCTCACCAGTCTGGGCTTCAGTACCGCCGCAGAAGAGCATTTCAAAATCACTCAACAGTTACAACTAGCCGATCTCAATAGCGAGCTGCCAGTCAGCTCCCTGGACTGGAAACTCGAGATAGATGAAATCCCTGATGATCTGGCTCGAACTGGGCTGACGCTACTGGACTTTCTCCAAGAGGAGATGGGCTCAGCTGGATTAATTGACGGCACTCTTAAGGGTCTCAATCAGCAAATGGCTACACTGGTGTTGCAAAACCCTCTGCTCATCAACAACAGCGTGAACGCATCAGCCTATGATGGAGAGCACAGCCTTGACATCATGGCCCGCTGGGCCGGTTTGCCTAGAGCTAGCGACATTAATTCATTGTCTCTTGATGAGATTATCACCGCCCTTGAACTGGAGGTGAACATGGAGCTGAATGATGCAGCAATCGAAAGCAGTCCGTTTGCCGGATTAGTTGATGCCTATGAGCAACAGGGCCTCATTCGACTGGATAATGACCGCATCCTGATGGAATTATCACTTATTGATAACGAGCTGATACTCAATGGCAACAGTACCAGCCTTCAATCTATACTCTCAGGCTCAAATTGATTATACCGAGGAGAAGATCAAGTCAGTTAATGTCTGCGGTCGTTGATGGCCTTTTCAATATTGCTGAGAATACCCCGCAGGATATTCATTTCCATCTCATCGATTCTGATACGCCCGAATAAGCGCCTTAGCCTTTGCATCAATTGACGGGGATTATCGGGGTCATGGAAATCAACGCCAATCAGCACTCGCTCCAGGTGTTCATAAAACAGTTCCACTTTCTCCCCGGTAGACCATTTCTGATCCCAGTCGCCATCGGGCAATTCAGCAACATAATGATTGTCAGAGCCAGATTCAGCCTGACTGGCTTTGTATAGCTCATAGCAAACCAGCAAAACTGCTGCTGCCAAATTGAGTGAGCTATAGTCTGGATTGGCAGGAATTTGCACATGAAAGTGGCATTGTTGAAGTTCTTCATTGTTAAGACCAGAGTCTTCCCTTCCGAAGACCAGTGCTACCTTGTTTTCAACCATGGCCTGCAGGATTTTACGAGCACACCCAGCGGGGTCCAGCATCGGCCAAGGTATACTGCGCCGTCTTGCACTCGCACCGATGATCAGTCCGCAATCCGCCACTGCTGTCTCAAGGGAGTCGACAACTTGCGCTCGTTCCAGCAACTCCAGAGCTGATGCCGCCCGGCCTACCGCAACCCCGCTGGGAAAGTCAGCGGGTTTCACCAGTACCAGCTGACTTAGCCCCATATTTTTCATCGCTCTGGCACTTGCACCGATATTGCCCGGATGTGAGGGCTGCACCAGAACAACCCGGATGTTTTCCTTATGTAATCCGCCTTGCCTTCTTTCTGCCACTGACACGACTATGACCGCTCCCGTAAGTTACTCAACATTCCCAACTTTACCACCAAGAGACGACCCCTGAGAGCCAGGCCCTCAATGCCCGAACCCAATGTTCATGTTTCAGACTTGTGCTCGCATCGTCAAAAATTTAAGGCACAGTATAACAATACCGCTCGCAACACATTTGATTCTACATTTATATTTTCAGAGGAATCTTCTGGTCCTCTGCAACTTAGCCGTCTGATTCAAGTTTTGCTATCATCCATTATCGGTCATGGAGATAGTCAGCTGAACGCTGATTGCCATAAATAATCCGAAATAACAGACTTGATATCGAACCATATAACACAGCAGTAAAGTCAGCCCTATGCACCCAATGGTAAACATTGCACTCCGAGCCAGCAGAGACGCTGCGGACTCCCTGGCACACCATGTCGGACGACTGGATCGCCTCAGAATCATTAATGAGGATCCAAACCATTTTCTAACATCAGCAGACCAGGAAAGTGAACAGACGCTTATCTACCATATTCGAAAAACCTACCCGGATCATATAATCGACTCTCGGGTTTCCGGTCTGCATGAAGGCGATTCCTCCTCGCCAATATGGTTGCTCGATCCGTTACTGAGTAATATCAATTTCGCCACAGGCTATACTCGTTTCGGCGTTGCTATTGCCATTCGCATTAAGGACCGCATCACCCATGCAGTAATCAGCAGCCCTTTGCAAAATGACGAGTTTATTGCCAGCCGTGGCCAAGGAGCTCAACTGAACTCACGCCGCATTCGCGTCACTGACAAGTCTCGCACATCTGATCTCATCGGCCTGGATGCGAGCGGCCAAGATTCCAAGGTTTATTTTGGCCTGCAGGAAGCGTTGTTCCGCGGTGGTGCCAGCCCCAGAGTGGGTGGATCAAGTGCTCTTGATGTTGTAGACACAGCCTGTGGACGATTGTTGGGGGGTTGGTGCCGAAGAAAACCACAACACAGTCTGGCAGCGGCCAATCTGATCCTGCTCGAAGCAGGAGGACTGCTGGGCACAGAGACAGGCAACCCTGATCTTTCAACAGGGCAGGAACAGCTGTTTGGTAGCATCAAAATATTCAGACAACTGCTCAAATATCGAAGCCGACTGACAGATATGGCACCTAGGCAACAGTAATGTAAACAAAAATAGGTCGCAGATATTACTGGGCATAATACAATCTAGTGAGAGCTTTCCGTCAATGTCGATTATGTACCCCATGGTTGATATTTCTCTTCAGTTTTAGGATTTTTGCGGGCCGTTGCCAGCCACTGAGCTACCCCATTTCCGAACCGATATAACCGAAATACAACAAAAGACAATCGTCTGCATGTCCTTACAAGGCAGAAACCCTGGCCAGAATTTGGTGGAAGGTTCCATCAAGGAGGCATTGATTCGTATGACGCTGCCCATGATCGCGGGCATGATTTTGCTTTTCACCTTCAGCCTTGTTGACACCCTGTTTATCAGCTTGCTTGGCACCGAGGCACTCACTGCCATCAGTTTCACTTTTCCGGTGACATTTACCATGCTGAGCATCGCTATTGGCATGGGTATTGGAGCCTCGGCAGTGGTTGCCCGTCGACTGGGCAGTTCCGAGCTGGAAAAGGCCAAGCAGGCATCCACGGTCATAAATTACATTGCCCTGAGTCTCGCCATCCTGGTCGCTGGGCTATTGTGGCTTTTCATGGATCCTATTTTTACCCTTATGGGGGCAAGCCAGCAATTGCTGATGCTGATTCGTCAATACATGGTGGTATGGTTTCCTGGCAGTGTGATGATGGTGTGCATTATGTGTGGTAACAGCGTGCTGCGCGCTTGCGGCAATACACGAATTCCAAGCCTGCTGATGGCAATTGCAGGTTTGATTAATGCCATTCTGGATCCCCTGCTCATATTCGGTCCCGGTCCATTTCCCGAGCTGGGCATTGCCGGAGCCGCCTGGGCTACCGTGATCGCCTGGTTATTCAATCTGTGCTTGCTACTTTATTATTTAGTGATTAGGTTGGAGATGGTAAGCCCGCAGGTTCCTTCACAAGAGGTATTTGCCAGCTCTGGACGAGAGATGTTGCGGATCGGTATTCCAGCTGCCGGTGCCAATATGATGACTCCGTTGGCTGCAGGTGTAATGACATCCATTGCCGCTGGATTTGGCGACAGGGCCGTTGCCGCTTTCGGTGTGGGAGCCAGAATCGAGCCCATTGCCACTCTGCTGGTATTGGCCATGTCCTCTTCATTGCCTCCCCTAATCAGCCAAAATTACGGTGCAGGCAGGATGGAACGAGTGGAGCAAGCGTACCGCATTGCAATCCGCTTTGTTCTGGTCTGGCAACTGGGAGTCTATGTGCTGATGGTGGCCAGCGCGCCCCTGATCGCCGACATTTTTTCAGCCGAACTGCGAGTAGTCGAGGCCATTGTTCTTTTTGTCTGGATAATGCCAGCAGGGTATGGTTTGCAAGGCATTATAATTCTGACCAATTCTTCGCTAAATGCCCTGCATAAACCAATGCTCGCTCTGTATCTCAGCATCACACGGTTCTTTGTGTTTTATGTTCCCCTGGCTTGGGTCGGGAGTGAACTATATGGCCTTCATGGCTTTTTTGCAGGTGCTGTTTGTGGCAATTTGCTGATGGCTGTCATTTCCTGGCGCAGTTTCAATCGCGCTCTGGACGGGGAAATGGCTTTACGGCAAGTGGCAACCTGAGTAGTGATTAACGCAATCAGGAATTAACGACCAAAAAAGTTCAGCACTGTTGTCATCAATCCATGCTGCCTGACTCCGGCGGCAGGATCAAAGTTTTCAACTGGCATTTCGTCTGGAATCATTGTGTTCGTTTCATTTTCTACCACTGACTCGACGAGGGTAAAGCTCTTGTCCTCGACTGTGGCCACCCCTGACTGTGTATCGTCAGCACTATAGCTCAAACGATTATTCTGCTCCTGAAAAGCCAGCATCTGTTGGCAGATATCATTGTACTCATCCTGCGTCAACAGCTCGGGACGTTCCTTCATGTTAAGAGTGAACTTGCGGTCATTGGCCGCCGAAAGGTAGTGCAAATTCTTCTTGTTGTCCAACAACAAGCCTTCATTCCTGGCTATATTGTAGAGTGGTGTTCCCCGCAAAGGGATGTAGGGAAAGAAGAAAAAATGCTCGGGCGCAATTCGCTGGTTCAACTTCAGTGTTTGGCGCATATTCTCTGCCGTTTCCAGTGGCATGCCCACAATATTAAAAGTGAGACGATTGATTCCGGCTTTCTTGCAGTTATCCGCCGCATCAATGACCTGCTGGTTCTTCATCTTACGACCCAACATTCGTCCCCGATATTCCTCATCGCCACTTTCGATACCAAACCATATTGTGTGACAGCCAGCCTCCGCCGCCGTCTTGCAAAACTCCTCATTCATTACCTCAACCCGGGAGTTGATTGAAAAAGGCAGACCAAGACGCTTTTTATAGATTTCAAAGAAAGCCCGCACAAACTTGAGATTGGAGAGAAAAAGCTCATCCCAGAACTCAAAGTAACCCACATTGTAGCGATCCCGCAGCCGCTCAAGTTCATCAACCATGGCTTCGGGTTCATACTTGCGAAGAAATTCCTTTTTGCTACGCCAGCCTTCAAGGATCGGTGTATTACAACAGTAGGTGCAGCGATAGGGGCAACCTCGCCCTGTCATAACAGGGAGTACCAGCTTGCCCTTGGGGCCGAAAATAGAGGAATTGACATCCTCAAAGCCATTTTCACGAGAGAAAATATCATAGTCTGGAAACGGCAAGGCTTGTAAATCCCCGATCTGATGGGCCTGTGTCTGATATACATCACCATCGGTCAGCTTTTCCCACATTCCGTCCGCTGGTCCATCTTTGGTGCCCTGCAAATGCTGCACCATATTGCCGATGGCATATTCCCCATCGCCAACACAGATGTAATCTATATTCGGGTTTTCAATAGTCTGCTCTTGTGACAACATCGCCTGATAACCACCAATAAGAATGGGAAGATCCGGGATGATTTTCTTCAGTTCAGCAAAATAGGGTTCCATGGGAAACCAATGCGGACTCATAACAGAGAAGGCAATCAAATCGGCATCCAGTGCCTGGATGATTCTGGCATAGTTCTTAGGTGAGTATTTTTCCTTATCCCGAAGTATCAAAACCGGTTCCTGCATAACTTCCACTTCCGGAAAATCACGCTTGAGATATGCCGACATGCTGGCAATAGGCATAGCAATTTCATTGCCATCCGGTGAATAAAAAGAAAACACCAAGCGCAGGTTTTTACGTTTGACCGAACCGAAAAATCGGGATTTCTGCTGGGGGTAAAATGGCCGCTCGGTGCTGGCAAGAATAGTATGTTCTCTTGCGTTCATGTGTTAGGCCTGTAGCTGTACACTGGCATCTTCCCGAGGGCAGGCCCGCATGACTGGTGGACCTTGATGGGTTTACAGTTATTATCGACTGTAATTCTCTCAAATATACCTCAATTAACGATCATATTCAATGATCAGTTTAGGCTCTCACATGAGTAACTCATGAGATTATTGGAAATATCGGCATCAGGGGTATGTTTGATACTTTGTACCGCATATTATCATATGCTTTAACATTACACTTAGAGGCATAGAGCGTACAATCCTCAAAGCCTGTAAACTTGACATAATCGGGAGTTACCACTTGGACGCACTTACCGCCCTGCATACTCGCTACTCATCACCCCGTCTTAGCGGACCCGAGCCTTCCAGTACCGAGTTGGAAAAGATATATCGGGCTGCCTTCAGAGCCGCAGACCATGGGCTGTTGCAGCCGTGGCGCTTTCTGCAGATTCGCGGCGAGGCCAGAGCAAGGCTGGGTGAGCTTTTTGTCGATGTAGCAACTTCCATGGAACCCCATATGCCTGAAGCGCAACAGGACAAATTGCGCCAAAAGCCTCTGCGGGCACCCCTGATTATTGTGAGTGTTTCCAGCCCCAAAGCACATCCGAAAGTACCCGAGTTTGAACAGGATTTTTCTGCCGCCGCTGCCACTCAAAGCATGTTGGTTGCCTGTCATGCCTTGGGCATAGGTGCCATTTGGCGAACCGGCCCTATGGCCCGACATCAGCTTGTAAAACAAGGTCTTGGCCTTACGCAGGCAGAAAAAATCATTGGATTTGTCTACTTGGGCCAGCCGGATGGACCACCCCGACCAATTTCAGCTGTAGATATACAGCAATTTGTACAGGATTGGCAGTAATGACAAGCGGCAACATTGATATGCAATGCTGGAAGTGCGGCCAGCTGCTCAGGAATCTGTTGCTCCCCTTCTCTCGCCAGGAGGTGTGCGAACATTGCCAGGCAGACCTGCATGTCTGTTTGGCCTGCCGCTACTATGATCCGGGGCTTGCAAATGCCTGTCGGGAAGATCATGCCGACTTTGTCCTGGACAAGGACAGAGCCAATTTTTGCGATTACTTCTCGGTAAATACACAGGCATTTCGGCCCCATGATGATGCCGAAGCCAGGGCAGCACGTGCTGAATTGGCGAGAATTTTTGGTGAAGAGCCACCTCCAAATGTTGCGAAAGGCAAACAACCGGAACCACTTTCTGAGGCGGATCAGGCGTTGGCCGAACTCAAGCGGTTGTTCGGTGACAAGTGAACAGTTGGCGCGTTTACAGGAACTGATGCGTACTACGATTTTTTGCACCCCGCTACTGACACCCTTGCTGCGGCTGCTTTCGATCCTGGTACTGATACTGATAGGGTGGCGCACTCGTGGCGAGCCACTGGCGCATCAACGTTGTGTGCTGATCGGGGCACCTCACACTAGTAACTGGGATTTCCCATTAATGCTAATGGTGGTGTTAAAGCTGAAACTACGCATCTTCTGGATGGGCAAGCATACCTTGTTTCCATTTCCCTTTGGCTGGTTCATGAAATGGCTAGGTGGCATTCCTATAGATCGGACTTCTGCACACAATGTCGTGAATGAAACTGTTGAGAAGTTTGCCCAACACGATGAACTGGTCGTGCTGGTTCCTCCGGAAGGGACACGCAAAAAAGTGGACCATTGGAAAACTGGTTTCTATCACATCGCCCACAATGCCTCCGTACCCATCCTGCTGGGGTATGTCAATGCATCTGCGAAGGAGGCAGGTTTCGCTGACTTTTTCACACCAACTGGCGACTTAGACAAAGACTTTGTCGAAATTATGGCATTTTACAAGGACATGAAAGGACTCAGAGCTGAAAACTGCTAAGCCCGGTCGGTCACAGAGTGCCATAGTTGAACAATGATAAAGCAGGTTATCCCCATGCGGGAATTGCTCCTCTAGTTCAGGCATTTCCAGACAAAATAAGTGACTACTGGTGGTCTAGTCAATCGAAAATGGTGGATGTGCCCACTTCGGTTTGACCCGCTGTCTTGATTACCAGAAAGTGCGAATAATCCCGCCTATGTGACGAATATTCCTTGACTTGACACTTGCCAGCACTGAAACCCAAAAGAGATTGTTGGCAAATGGATCATTACGAGATCGACAGAATGCCGTAGTTAAAACTTACCTGCTGGCATCTATCTTTTACTTCTGGTTTGCCTGCATTGTTCACTTCTTCAACCATAGGTTGAAAACAGAAACATGCAGTCAGTTTCCTGTGGTGGCAAGAGGTGCGGATGGGTTGGTCAATGCGTCTTCCTGGTCGGTATACTCGACACTTGCCAGCTCTGTAGTTAAGCCAAGATGCCCTTCAATACGGGCAACCCGGATGGAGACATCAACAACTTCACCCCTAAGAGTGCGGACTTCCATAGAAAGATCATCAATTCGGGTGTTGACATCGTCAATTCGGGTGTTGACATCGTCAATTCGGG
>JAPORB010000065.1 GCA_026710425.1 Gammaproteobacteria bacterium | reverse complement strand
TGACCGATCGCCTGGGTATTGGCAACAAAACCATTCCTCCTCTGCCTGATATTATTGCCGAAAGAGCGGCTGTTGCCACGGGTTATTGAGAAGTTACCTGATGTGAGTTTTCATTCAGACACTAAATATACATCCATTTTCTCGCCAAACAATCCTTAAATGTCATCTGGTTTCTGTAAAATAATGGGCAAAGATACACTGCAATAGCCTTTAAGCTAAATATCAAGAGACCGATTACTGACCAGTGTCAGCAATGCACCTCAACATTGGCTATTTTCAGCGAAAAGCAGTGAGGACATCAGAAGCCATAGCAGGTGCCAACTTAATATCGCCCGATGATCATGAACCGGCGACGGCTTACTCACAACTGCCGGGCAATTGTGCAATCCATTGGTTGACCAGATCAATGCCCTCACTATGGGGCAGGGATCGGCCCAACTCAGGCATCATTTCGTCCGGAGCAATGGATTGCATGCGGTATAGCAGTATGGACTGTTGCGGCTGACCGGGAACAATGCCATACCGTAACTTGCCAGTGCCACCACCTGCGGCCACTGGCGGTTTACATAGCCCCATGCTGAACAACTGTCCATGGTTACCATCCAAGATCAGGTTCGAAGTATCTGCCGTTCCTTCGGGATTGTGGCAATGACCGCAGTTCATATCGAGGTATGCCAGAGCGCGATCTTCCAGTGCAGCCGATTCATCGCGCCATGAAACCGGAGTGGCTTGTTCCGGTGAATAATTCAGCCAGCCACGGGCAATCAAATCATCAATTTGAGAGGTGCCATTGCCTGCCGGGTAATCAATGTTTGCGGTGAGTTGTGAGGCAATTGCACCCAAAGGATGCAGTTCGCCGTCAGGATGGTTGGTAACATGGCAGCCGGCACATTGATTTTCGTTGGGTACAAAGTACACAAAATCAAGATTTCCTATATCACTTTTAAGGCTGAGTGACTGGCTACTGCCCGCCACGCGAAGAAAAGCCTCGGTCTGATCCTCGTTCCAAACGTAAGGAAACGCTTTCCAGCCCTCGTTGCGTCGAACCAGCAGGCGGGTCTCCAGTAGGCGATTGTTATCCAGCGCAATTGACCTGTCGATGCTTTCCGGGGACATTATCAATGCCCCAGACTCGTCGGTGTGATAGTAAAAAGTCTTGCTGATGACGGTGCCAACCGGGTAGTCGATTTCATCATTAACCAGAGAGGCTTGGGTACCATTAGGAATCCAGAGCGTTCGCAGCTTCTGTGCGTAGTCGCTAAAAAGCTGGTTGGCAGGTCGAAATACCTGAGTTTGGGGTGCCGGGTTGAGGGAGTCGGCACTGAGATCAAACAGATTCCATGCCGAGAGCCGAAGTGGACTCTCGGAAGCATGAAATACGGGCGGGGATTGCTCACAGCCAACCAAGACAGCGAGTATTAAAAAGAGTCCTGCATTTTGGAGCAAATGAGCTATGGCTGAAGATCCTTCACTCTGCGCCGATGTTCAACGAAATAGCCGACAACCTGGGCAGGCTGCAGTTGTGGGCAGTCGAATCAAAGTTAGGTGTAGCGAAGCCATTGTCTGCGTCCAGGTTGACAAAGCTGGCATCAGCATTGTCGGTCAGACACAAAATGTCTCCTACATCTCTGCCCGGAACCATGGTGCCATCCCAGACAATATCGGGAATATCTTCGCCTGTGGCCTCCAGCAGGGCTTGTAGTGGGGCGGAATCCGGATTGGTGCCACCAGCATTAAACAGGTTGTCATGAATATAAATGGACTCCGGAAACGGATCATAATCTGGATCCTCAAAGGCCCGTTCTGTGATGAAATAACTCAATATCATGACATTAGCGGAATCATTATCGGTGAACTCATTGTCGAACACTTCAATGCTGTCATTAGCGAGCACCATCATGCCAGTACCAGCAGGAACCTCACCAACAATGTTGCCTTCCGGAGCGAAGTTGCTGGTGTTATTGTTGATGATACGATTATTGAACACTCGTGTATTACGGCCTCCCTGTACTGGCAGGTTGGGCAGGTCAAACACCAGGATGCCTCCAGTGTTATTGGTGGTCAGGTTGTCGTGGACATCAGCAAAGGTGGAATTTTCTATTTCAATGCCTGCTACGTTGTACTCGGCGCGGGAGTTTCTCACGACAATCTGAGTAGACTGGCCAACATAAATCCCGGCATCGGAGGCACCAATTGCTACAGCACCATCAATCAGGATATTGCTGGACTGCACCGGGTAAATACCGTAAGCCCCATTAGTGGTGAGGGGGCCACCAGTCCATTCCGCACGCACATTTCTGATGGTAACGTTGGTGCTCTCGTTGATCTTGAGGGCATCACCCACGGTGTCTTCAATTGCCAAATCTTCAATCACGAAGTCATCGGCACTAACCAGCAAGCCTTCGGCTCCCTGAGCCTGATTAGCAAACGATATAATCGAGGTATCCATGCCTTCGCCTCGAATGGTGACACCATTGACGTTGAGCGAGAGACCGCGGGTCAGCTCGTGAGTGCCGGAAGGAATTTGTATCACATCTCCTGGCTGTGCCTGAATGAGTTGCTGTTGCAGGGATTCCTCGAAGCTGATCTCAGGTTCGGGTGGCTCCTGCTCACTACAGGCAATAACTCCGGTCAACAGTAGACCGAGGCTGCAACTGCGAATGATTCGGTGATGCATATGACCTCCTTTAGCAGCCACATTAAAACAATAAATCAGTGATATTGATTATAGGGTACCGGGTACTTTCGAGCAAATCGAATATAAATACACATCACCCCAATAATTGGTACCGACGCTGCTGCTGTTGTATGCGCCTTATGTAGTATAAAGATGATGATAAGCAAACCTGCCAGATTAGCCCAGACTTAGACTGAAATAGCCATTCTCAGACCTGCCAATAGACTTAACCAATGGCAACACTAATCATGATTTTGGAAGGGTAAGCTCAAGTTTATATGCTGATCATCCGCTTTCACTTCGAAATCTATCCGCTTGCTGGATCCAATCAGATTCGTATAAATGTTCCTATCACTTCCAGATGCCGGACTATTCACTTTCTCAAGGGATGTCTCAATTCATCCCCGTGAATTAGGGCGAGTGGAATCATAGATCGAGATCAAATGTTACTTTGACAATTTTCAGACTATGGACCTCTACATTGTGATTTATTTGTCCTGATTTTGTAGATATTCATGATCCTTAACCGAGTGGACAATGTTTATGTTTATTTCTGACTACTTGACTGTTCTGTTATGCTTGCACCTGAATATGGACTCATAGCTGGCCCCGAAGTTGCATGATGTCTGCTTAGAAATCATCTGTGACTGAAATGGGTCATTGATTCAATGTTTTTGTGCTAGGCATTGAGGCATTTGCACCGGTTATGGGCATCAGGCAACATTTTGGATCAACATCTAAACCAAACTCGGAGATCAGATTGACAGGCAGAAAAATTAAAATTGGTATCATGGGTTTTGGCCTGATTGGACGTCATCTCTACCGGCTGGCACTGGAGAGCGACAACATGGAGATCAGTGCCATCTGCGACATAGGAGATCCGGAGATTATCCATTACCTCCTGGAAACGGAAGGAGTAGAGGATATTGACTGTACTCTGGAAGGGAATTATCTGACAAACGGCAAATTTTCCACGCGCATGCTGTCCGCAGATCGTCCTGTTGAAGTCCCCTGGGATGTGTTTGATGTGGATTTTGTGGTGGATGCCACGCGTATTCACAACACGTTCGAAGACATGCAAGCCCATCTTGAGGCTGGTGCCGGCCGTGTGCTCATCTCCATGTTGCCGGAGTTACATATTGATCGCATGGTTATTCCCGGCATTAATCTAAACTCAATTGCCTTGAAGGACAGAATGATTTGTGCGGGTTCTGCCACTACTGGTGCCCTGGCGATACTTTTGCATAGTCTGGAGTCGGCGGGTCTGGCAATTGAGACAGCTTTCATGACGACAGTACATGCCTATACCAGTGATCAGTCCTTGCAGGATCGGGCTGGACCGGACCGCAGACGTTCACGTTCTGCCGCCGAAAATATCATTCCAAACTCAAATGCCTCACCTAAATGGGTAGGCCGACTCTTGCCGCAGTTGGCAGGCCGAATCGAAGGCAACGCGCTGAATGTGCCGGTGCAGAAAGGCTCCATGCTAGATACTACATTGGTGTTTTCAGACCCGGTTGTTAGTCCAGAGGATGTCAACCAGGCAATCATTGATGGTGCTGAAAAGCATCCGCTGCTGCTGGCCGCAGCAAGTGACCCAATAGTCTCATCAGATGTGCTGGGGTGTAGACAATCCCTGCTGTTTGACACCCAAGCCACCATCAAGTCAGGCCAATGCATGATTAAAACCATTGGCTGGTATGAAACCATGGGTCATGCCTGCCGGATTATGGATGTGATCAGGGCCTATTGCCATCTTGATGACATGGCAGGAGGGCAGCTGCAATGACTTTGAAAGTCGGTATCAATGGTTTCGGTCGAATTGGTCGGGCTGTATTTCGCATCCTTGAGACAGTCCCTAATGTTCAGGTGGTGGCTGTCAATGACCTTTTTGATCCTGCTGCTCTGAGGTATTTGCTTACCTATGATACTGTCATGGGACGATTCGTAGGCGATGTCAACTTGGAAAACAACATGCTGGTAACCCGACACTCACGAATTTCCATGCTGGCAGAGAAAAACCCGGCAGAACTGCCTTGGGGTGACCTGGATATTGATGTGGTGGTCGAATCTACTGGCGTATTTCGTGCCCGCAAGCAGCTGGAACAGCACCTGGCTGGTGGCGCAGGACGGGTAGTGCTAACAGTACCGGCTAAGGATGCGATAGATTTCACGGTTGTACTGGGTGTTAATGATGGGGGGTTAAAGCCGGAACACCGAATTATCTCCAATGCCAGCTGTACCACCAACTGTCTGGCACCAATGGCCAAGGTGCTGCACGATGCCTTTGGCATCAGGGAGGGAGTGATCAACACCGTTCATGCCTACACCAACGATCAGCGACTGGCTGATGTGCCGCATTCAGACTGGCGTAGGTCACGTGCGGCGGCGGAAAATATCATCCCCACATCTACTGGTGCGGCCAAGGCTGTCGGAGAGGTATTGCCGGAGCTGAACGGCAGACTTGATGGTATTGCCTCACGGGTACCAGTTCCGGATGGTTCCGTGGTGGATCTTGTTGCCGAATTGGAACAGGAAGTCACTGCCAGAGATATTCATGATGTGGTGAAGTCGGCGGCCAACGGTCCCATGAAAAACATATTACAGTTCACTCAAAATCCGCTGGTATCTACAGATATTATTGGCAACCCTCATTCCTCAATATATGATGCCTCGTTCACTCAGGTCATTGGTGGTCGCTACGTGAAAACCCTTAACTGGTATGACAATGAGTGGGGCTATTCTAGCCGTGTCGCTGATTTGCTTGGTAGGCTGGCAACTTTCTGAATCTGACGGAAGCATTGCTCACTTAGAGATAAGGAAGCGGATGATCGATCTCGAAGCATTACTGGAAAAAGTCGAACTCCCTGCAACCGAACCTTACTCGGGCGGGTTTAGGGGATTTAACAGAGCTTGCAAATCCAAGTGGGTAAACCAAGACCTGGTTGCCTACACCAGTGTCCTTGAAATACCGGAACTAGTTGGATGAGCGGGACATGGGACGCGTACGAACACCCATGTATTGCTCGTCAGTGGTAGGCTCAAGCCAGTTCACAGTGCCTTCGTAGATGGTCAACTGCATGGCATCCATGTCGGGATGCGCGCCATGCCAGTGTTCGACACCCGCAGGTGTCCAAAAGGGCTCACCTGGATGAAATTCCTCAATTGCTCGACCGCGTATCTGATGCAGTCCGACACCTTCCTCGATCATCAGTAACTGTCCCCAGGTATGACTATGCCAGGAAGAACGCACTCCCGCAGGAAACAATATGCGAATATAACGCGCATCATCCGGTGCTTCGCTGACCTGTGGTGCTCCGCCCTGAAAGTTGCTGGATTGAGCCGAAATAACATCGGTCTGGGTTATAAGAACCACAGCACCGAGAATGGCAGCAGCACTGATGGAGGCAAGGAACTCTATAATGTGTTTTTGGGTTGAAGCCATGGGATTCTCCGATGCTCTCTTATTAGTATGGAAAGCCATAATCAACCAGTGACAAATCAAAGTCAACACCTTTATACATGTCTTCATTGATTTGTAAGTCAACCGTTCACATCTGGTACCTTGGCGAAGGTGCTGCATCATTTCCGGGTGTTTTCGGCTAATTGGAGATTAGCTTATCGATTCCGCACCAGATGGCGATATTACTTGCCAGAACTAACTTGGAGCCAGAAAAGATATGCATCCAATATACCTTTGCGGAATGACCTTTAGATGCATAGGGTTTCTGGGATATCAGTAACTTCATGGGCAGAGTCAAGGTCAAGAGCGGCAGTATCGATCACCTTAGCCAAAGTGATAATGTGAAACTGTCATCATCCTGCCCCGTGAGCAGTATCATTAACTCATCCGATTGGCTGGAACGATGAGGATGACTAAGGTCATCCACAACAGAATTAAGTGTAATTTGCAAAGGGCGGGAAATCTCCACGTTAAGCATACGATCAAGAGCCAAGCACTGTATTATAACGATTGAGTCTCTATTTGATCTTCTCGCTAAAGTTTAAACTAACCTTGTAATCATCCAATGACTTTTCAGACTTTTTCCCTCACTGTTACCGAAGCAGGCACTGAGTCCTTTCATATTTGAGCTATTGCCCAAGCATATGTTAATCTCTGACTAGGAAGTTAATGAATATTCTATGAAAACCGTAGAAAGCTGCCAAAAAATAAAAGACAGTGTCCAATGGTAGTGGTATTGTCACAAAGCTTTGACGTTCTGTCACATACCGAAACTTCCAAATGAGACAGATGCAAGAGGAATAGTTTAGTTGCATTAAAACTATGACTAAGATGTTTCGGTTAACGATTCATTCCAATAAATCAATGTAAGTGAATCAATTTCTAGGAGTTGGAATATGAAAACACTAGTAAGAGAAGTGGTTTTGAATGCAGTACGTGAACTGACAAAAGGCGACAAAAGTAGGATATTCTCCCCAAATGAACTTAAGCCTATAATTCAAAAAACTCATCCAGATTTTAATATGAAAAATCTGCATCCAGAGATACATGCTTACTGCCCCAATTCTCCATCAAGGCAACATTATCATACTTCTTCAAATCGTATTTACTATTGGAAAGTCGGAAAAGGAAAGTACCGTTTATTTGATGAATTAACAGATAAATAGAGCACACAGTAAGCATGTTTAATTCAATACATACTGGTACTTAAGAAATCAGCAGGAAAGTAAACATCATGCGCATTCCGGGTTTAATTGCTACTATAACATTGATTGTCCTAGCCGGAAGTAGTACTGCCCAGAACGTTAATCCGCTGGAGGGCGATGTACGGGCCATCCAGGGCGGTGCAGCCCTGTTCCGTTCCCAGTGCGCCACCTGCCATGGTGCAGATGCCCGGGGGATCAGCACTATTGAGTCTCCAGATCTGACCCTAATGTGGTCGGAAAGTCAGCGCAGTGCATCCGAAGTTTATGACATCATTCGTGATGGAGTGCCAGGTAGCATCATGCCGCCCAATGGACTTGGTGAAACGGAACTGTGGATGCTAGTGGCTTACCTTCAGGATGCCGGAGGAAGGGGTGTGGTCAACATGCCACCCGGTGATCCTGAACGGGGTATAGTCCTTTTTGCCGAGCATTGTGCCGAATGCCATCAGGCAAAAGGCAAGGGAGGTGCCTTGGGTCCTCACCTTAACCAAATTACCAGACGTCGCTCACTTGAGTCTCTTATATCATCGGTCAGACAACCCGCTGCCAGCATGAGTATCGGCTTCAAAACGGTTTCAGTGCAGACCACCAATGATCAATTGATTGACGGAGTGCTCAAAAGTGAGGATGCATTTTCGCTTCTGCTGATGGATCGGCAGCAAAACTTGCGGGGCTTTGCGAAAGCCGATCTGCGCCAGATTAATCGCCTGCCTGATTCACTGATGCCAGTTTTTGACCCTTCCCGCCTCAGCGATTCTGAACTGTTCGATATTTTCAACTTTCTGGAGCAGCCCTGAACATGTGCAAATTTTTAATCTTGCCATTACCTGCAAGGCTTGTGCTGGTTAAGAGCCTATGGCTGAGTCTGTGTTGTGGATGGAGTCTCGTTGTGGGGGTATCGGCTCAGTCAAATGGGCCGGATTACCAGGATATTCTTGCTGGTTTTGCCGATCCCGAACGCTGGTTGACCTACTCAGGTGACTACAGTGGTATACGCCATAGCCCGCTGACTCTTATAAATCCCGATAATGTCAGTCAGCTGCGTCCCGTGTGGACGTTCCAAACCGGCACCACAACCCGTGGTCGGGGATTTGAAGCCACACCCCTCGTTGATGATGGTGTGCTCTATGTGACTGGGTCCAACAACTATGCCTGGGCCATTGATGCCCGCAGCGGTCGGGCATTCTGGACCTATCGCCGCAATTTACCCGATGACCTAACCTACGGTGCCAGTGCACCGGTAAACCGTGGCTTTGGTATGCTGGGTAATCAGCTGTTCATGGTAACACTGGATGCCTTCCTGATGGCCATTGACCGTCGCAACGGGGTGGTACTGTGGGAGTGCAAACTGGCGGATTACCAGACTGGTTACGCAGCCACCATGGCTCCTTTGGTGCTGGACGACAGGGTCATCGTCGGTATCTCCGGTGGTGAATATCGTACCCGCGGGTTTATCGATGCCTACGACCCGCAAAGCGGTGAACGGTTGTGGCGATTCAATACCATTCCCGGACCCGGAGAACCCGGCAGCGAAACCTGGCCCGACGATCCTGATGTGCTGGCTGCTGGCGGAGGCGGTACCTGGATGAATGGCAGCTATGATTCGGAGCTGAATCTGCTGTACTGGGGTATCGGCAACCCCAATCCAGATTATTTTGGTGATTCCAGGCCCGGTGATAACCTCTATTCCAATTCATTGGTGGCACTCAATCCAGACAATGGCGAACTGCAATGGTATTACCAGTTCACGCCGCACGACATCAACGACTGGGATTCAAATCATATGCCAGTATTGGCAGATATCCATTGGCAGGGAGCACCAAGAAAGGTCGTCATGGTGGGAAACCGCAACGGGTTCTTTTATGTTTTGGATCGCGTCACCGGGGAACTGCTGCTAGGAAAACCTTTCACCGCAACGACCTGGGCCAGAGAGATTGGCAACGACGGGCGACCTGTTATTCTGAATGATGGCAGCCAGGGTTGTTTGCCCGACCCCTGGGGTTCCACCAACTTCATGCCGCCGACATTTTATCCGGGATTGGATCTGTTTATCCTCACTGCAAGGGAAACCTGCGCCACTTTCGTGCCGGAAGAACCGGCCAATATTCCCGGCCAGGCCAATTTTGGTGGAACGGTTCTGATTGATTTCGAACGGAGCAGTGGTGCGTTGCGGGCACTTGATGTTCATACTGGAGAAATGGTTTGGGAGTTCGCCTATCCATCCCCAAGCTTTGGAGGTGTAACAAGCACTGCAGCGGGGCTGGTTTTTGCCGGCGATCATGAGGGTAACTTCATGGCCTTTGATGCCACCACCGGTGAGAACCTCTGGCACTATCAGACTGGCTCCCGTATCTGGGGGGCCGCCGCCATGACTTTCCTGCTGGACGGTAAGCAGATGGTACTGATCCCGTCGGGAACCACACTGACGGCATTTGCCTTGCAGAATTAAACCCTGTTCACTAGAATCAAAGAGTTGTATGCAAATACGACCTGTTGCAGGCTTAGAATGCAAAGGCTGGATTAAGGGGCCAACACTCCAATGCAAAAATTTACACTGTAAGTTCTGTTCAATTATACTGACCATTGACCTGCCCTCAGGAAAGGTCCCAGACTGCACTTAAATGATCAGTCCTGAAAACGCTAGTTGGAACTAAAATCACAAAAAGAGGTAACTGTCATGATTGCCCGAAGACACCAACTGCTCGTTTCCCTTTTTGTACTGCTGAATCCAGTCTTACTGCAAGCACAGGCTGGCGGTATTGCCGACCACAAACCCTACTATTACGATATCGCAGACTGGGGTATGGAAGCGACCAAGATCAATTATGCTGAACATATAGCCCCCATCATGCAGCGTAGCTGTGTGCAGTGCCATCGTCCCGGTGGGGCAGGGCCAATGGCCTTTACCAGCTATGATGCGATTCGCCCCTGGGCTCCCGTGATTATGTACCGTACGGCAATCCGTGATCGCATGGGAGCTATGCCGCCGTGGTATGTGGAAAAAAATATCGGTATTACAGACGGGTTTGAAAGTGATTATTCACTCTCGGATCTTGACCTCGCCATGATCCAGGCTTGGGCCAGTAATGGTGCTCCGCGGGGTAATCCTGCAGATGAACCACCGCCCCTTGTCTTCAGCGAAGGCAATGAGTGGACTTTGGGCGAACCTGAATTGGTGCTGCGTGGTCCGGATATGACCCGACCAGCCGTTGGTCCTGACTGGTGGGGTGATCTTGGTCTCGTGCCAACAGGCCTGACTGAGGATCGATACGTAAAATCCATTGAAGTTCGTGAAATCAATGATATTCCGATGGATCGGGGTACCAGCACGGTAGGTGGAAGATATATTTTTCACCACATGACCTACCAGTCTGGCGTGCTCAGTGAGGATGGTAGTTACATTCTGCCAGATACATCGGTGAGCTGGCCGATTCATGAGGTGGGTCGTAATGCTGATGTTTTTGCAGAATCAGCTGGCCGATTGATGCAGGCCAATTCGGCCCTGCACTTGCGTGCGGCACATATGCATTCAAATGGGCGAGAAACCACTGGCCATCTGGAGTTCGGGATCACCTTTTTTCCTCAAGGCTATTCACCCAAATATACTCGCCGTGGCCCCCGTACCGGCAACGGTATTGATCTGGATGTCTTGCCCAATACAGCAAACCAGGAACTGTCCAATTATGTGGTACTTGAGGAACACACCAAAATCATGGCTTTTGAGCCACACTTGCATGCACCCGGTGTGCGTATGTGCCTGGAGGCCATTTGGGGTCACAATATCTTCACCCTTAACTGTGTCGGTTATGACCATAATTGGGTGAAGCAGTACATTTATAAGGAAGACCGTGCTCCATTACTGCCCAAGGGCACCGTGTTGCGGACCATTGCCTTCATGGATACCACCTCAGCCAATCCAAATCTGGCTGATTCACGCAACTGGGCGGGTGGCGGTCGACGTTCAGTCTCCAATATGTTCATAGATTTGGGCTATTCGGTCAGCATGACCGAAGTTCAATTCCAGGAGGAGATGGCTATGCGTCGTGCCAGCATGAAGGACCGGAACGAGTATGATGTGGGTTGCCCTCTGTGCTGGGCACCCGTGCCTGAGTATGATCTAGCCAGTAGCGATGATGGTTAGTCAGGAGCTGCAAACTGGATGGTTTCCATAAAAAGCTTTGCTGGATTGTCTCTTGTTGCACTGTTTGCAACGGCACTATGTCTGGGTCTGCAGGCCCAGGAGCGGCGTATGGTGCTGAGTGGCGAGGTCCTTTCGCCAGCCTTTGAGGGCTGGTGGCCTAATGAAGATGGAACGTTCCGGCTGTTCTTCGGGTATATGAACTCTAACTGGCAGCAGCAATTCGATATTCCAGTCGGACCGCAAAACTACTTTAGTGTGGTGGATGCGGCGGAACTGGATGATTTGTCCCGTAATGGCTTTGATGCCATGGCGGCTGACATGGGGCAACCAACTCACTTCTATCCCCGCCGCAATCCCTTTCTGTTTACCATTGACGTACCGACCGATTTTGGTGAGCAGGAGGTGGTATGGACACTCGAAAGCCAAGGCCGGTTAGCCCGAGCCTATGGTAGTCTCTATCCTGATTACCGTATTGATCCGCAGGTAATTTCCACTGAAGTGGGAGGTGCATTTGGCAGTCTGGATGATCGTCTACGCACCAATATGCCTCCTCAGTTGGAGGTGCGCGGTGATCTTTACCGCACGGTGCAGACTGGAGAGTCATTAATGTTGTCTGTATATGCCAATGATACGGATGATTTTCCTGCCCGTTCAAGCCGTGAATTGCCGCAGACACCCGAACAAATCTATCGACCACCATCTTCCATCGTTGCAGCTTCCGGTCCCGGTCTGCGGTTTTCCTGGAGTGTTTATCGAGGCCCTGAGGCAGCGGCAAGTTTTGACCCTGTCCAGATGAAGACATATACCGACACCCGGGTTTGGGCCAATTCCCCTTGGTCGCCCCCGTTCCATATTCCAGAACCTCCACCGGACAATATATGGAATACCACTGTGACATTCGACGAGCCCGGTGAGTATGTGCTGCGCGGCATTGCCAGTGATGGCTCCCTTTTTACCTATCAGAATGTCTCGGTCACAGTAATTCCCTGAAGCTGATCGTGCCGAATGTCATCCCAGCAAAGAACAGTATTGCTGCAAACTTCTTAGAAGCTTTGGTGGCCCCTTTAGGTCAAGCACAGGGGCTGAAACAGAGATCTGAGGTTGCCAATAACTTGTGGCGAACACTAGGGTGGTCAATTCCCTGGGTATTTTTGATTGCAATCCACGGTTCTGTAGAGGCGGCCGAGGGGATCAACTTCCCCAAGACCATGGCCTGGTCCGCATATCCCACCGGGACAGGAGGTTATAGTCAGGCCGTAGCTATCGGAAATATCCTGCAGCGTC
>JAPORB010000155.1 GCA_026710425.1 Gammaproteobacteria bacterium | reverse complement strand
TTTGAGAACCCTGTAAATGTGGCTACCATCGCAGAATCCATTGGGCCTGGGCTAGCGAATGCTGCCTTGGCAGGTCGCGTTGACGGGGTTCTCGTGGATACCTCATTCACCATTGATAATGATTCAGAGGTAGCCATCATCACCGAACGGGATCAGGACGGTGTTGAGGTATTACGGCACTCCTGTGCCCACCTGATGGCCCAGGCCGTACAGCGTCTTTATCCAAAGGCTCAGGTTACCATTGGCCCTGTGATTGAGAACGGTTTCTACTATGACTTTGCCTTTGAGCGACCCTTTACACCAGAAGATCTTTTGGCTATAGAAAATACTATGCAGGAGATTGTGAAAGAAAACCTTCAGGTGGAACGATCCGTGCTGCCCCGTGATGAGGCCATTAACCTGTTTCGGGAAATGGGTGAAAATTACAAAGTAGAAATTATAGAAGATATACCCGGTGAGGAACCGCTTTCCTTTTATCGCCAAGGTGAGTTCATCGATCTTTGTCGCGGACCTCATGTACCAAGCACCAGCAAATTCAAAGCATTTAAACTGACTAGTGTTGCTGGGGCATATTGGCGAGGCAACTCAGATAACGAGATGCTGCAACGCATTTATGGAACTGCTTGGGGTTCGAAAAAAGATCTCAAGCAGCATTTGGAAAGATTGGAGGAAGCGGAGAAAAGAGATCACAGAAAGCTCGGCAAGCAGCTGGAACTGTTTCATTTTCAGGAAGAGGCACCCGGCATGCCATTCTGGCATCCTCGGGGCTGGTTGCTTTACCAGACAATCCAGAGCTACATGCAACAAAAACAACGTGAGCATAATTATCTGGAGATCAACACACCGCAGCTCGTGGACTATTCTTTGTGGGAAGAGTCTGGTCATGCGGCAAAATTCAGCGAAGAAATGTTTAGCGTTGAATCCGATAATCGAATGTATGCGATCAAGCCCATGAATTGTCCATGTCATGTGCAGGTCTTCAATCAGGGCCTGAAGAGCTATCGGGACTTGCCCATGCGGCTGGCAGAATTTGGATCCTGCCACCGCTATGAACCTTCCGGCAGTATGCATGGCTTAATGCGGGTGAGGAGCTTCGTTCAGGATGATGGTCATATTTTCTGCACAGAGGAACAGATTCAATCGGAAGTGGCAGATTTCATGGAGCTGCTGTTCGAGGTATATCGGGATTTCGGCTTTAATGATATCATTCTGCGTCTGTCCACCCGACCGGAAAAACGTGTAGGTTCAGACGAGATTTGGGATGATGCGGAACAGGCATTAAAGGATGCGCTGAATGCTACTGGTCTTGAATGGCAGTTGCAGCCGGGTGAGGGAGCATTCTATGGCCCTAAAATTGAGTATTCACTCACCGATTGCATGGGGCGCAATCAGCAGTGCGGAACTATCCAAGTGGATTTCTTTACCCCGGGGCTTTTGAAGGCACAGTACGTAGCTGAGGATAGCAGCCGCAAGGAGCCGGTCATGTTGCACCGTGCGGTATTGGGCTCATTTGAGCGGTTTATCGGGGTTCTAATTGAGCATTATGGCGGAGCCATGCCCACCTGGCTGGCCCCGGAACAGGCAGTGGTCCTAAATATCACTGACAAACAGGCCGGGTATTGCCAAAAAGTTGAAGATTCCTTGAAAAATAAAGGGTTTAGAGCCATATCAGACTTGAGAAATGAAAAAATCGGCTTTAAGATCCGCCACCACACTTTAATGAAGGTCCCCTACCTGCTTGTGGTGGGAGATAAGGAAATGGAATCCGGAACTGTAGCGGTACGAATGCGTTCGGGGAAAAATCTGGGCACCATGTCAATTGACGACTTTTCTAACCATATAGGTCAGGAAATTGCGCGATTTGGTCGAACTGAGAAAAAGGCGGCCTGAAAGGGCGGTCGGAAAACTAAACCATCGAAATCAGGAGTCAGAGAATTAGTATAGTCTTTTACCAGCCTGTGACACTTCGTTCCAGGATCAGAATACTGGCATCAGTCATGAGAACCTGTCATGAGAATTAGTGCCAAAAAGTCGCTGATCAACGAATTTATTGAAGCTGAAGAGGTGCGACTTGTCGGTCCCGATGGGGCTCAGGTCGGCATAGTCCCGATTGAAAAGGCTCGGGCGGTAGCTGAGGAAGCCAAGCTTGATCTTGTGTTGATTGCACCGGATGCAGTTCCGGTAGTCTGCAAGGTCATGGATTATGGCAAACATGTTTTCGATCTGAAAAAACAGCAGGCTGCGAACAAAAAGAAACAGCGACGAGTACATGTCAAGGAGATCAAATTTCGACCGGGGACGGAAGAAGGGGATTATCAGGTCAAGCTGCGTAATCTGATTCGTTTCCTCTCGGATGGAGACAAGACCAAGGTATCTTTGCGGTTTCGCGGTCGAGAGATGGCCCATCAACATCTTGGACAGGAACTCGTGGAACGCATCAGAAATGATCTGGCGGAGTACGGCACTGTTGAACAAGAACCCAAGATGGAGGGACGGCAGATTGTAATGGTATTGGCACCCAACAAAAGACGCTGATAAAGCAATTGCAGGTTCCCATGATTACTTACCACAGGGAACTGCATTGTAGCCTTTACCCTGTACGGAACATGTGCACCTGTGCTGTAACGCTTATAAGCTTCAAACTCTTTGCCGCTGAATGTTAAAGCCAGAATTTGTAATAATTGAGGAATGCAAAGAATAAAGATTGTAGATTGCATGCCAATAATGCAGGTTAGAAAATGACGAACAGTATCTTATGTTAGTTAAGAGAATTGCCGGGAATTGTTGCCCTGTTAGCTTGCTTTTCAATAGAGTTAGCTAATCACGAAAATCCGATACCGGCCAAATACGAGTGACTTAATAATGCCATCAAATAAACTCAAAACACATCGGGGTGCGGCAAAGCGCTTCAAGAAAACCGGTTCTGGATTCAAGCGCAAGCATATGAACAAGAATCATATCCTGACCAAAATGTCCACGAAGCGCAAGCGACATCTACGCGGCACAACTGAGGTTAATGCAGTTGATGTGCCGGCAGTGAAACGCATGCTGCGTCAAAAATGACAGTGCAGGCCGTCCTCATACTTCCTGCTCAGCCGTAAATCCTTAAATTCTGTTATCACAGCTACTGCCGTCAAGTTAATTCCTCTCAGGAGTGATTGCTATGTCCCGCGTTAAGAGAGGTGTCGTTGCAAACCGACGCCATAAGAAAGTTCTGAAGTCAGCCAAAGGCTACTATGGTGCCCGCAGTCGAGTATTCCGGGTTGCCAAGCAAGCGGTGACCAAGGCGGGCCAGTATGCCTATCGTGATCGACGTGCCAAGAAGCGTTTATTCCGCTCACTGTGGATTACTCGCATTAATGCCCAGGCTCGCGAGAGCGGTTTGACCTACAGCCAGCTTATCGCCGGCTTGAAAAAGTCCAAAATCGACATAGACCGTCGAGTGTTGGCTGAGTTAGCTGTAAATGATAAACCTGCCTTTTGTGCCATAGTCGACCAAGCTAAAGCCAGTTTGGTTGCCTGAACCCTGTGGCTCAGGGCCATGAGCGGAACCGATACGCTCCTTGCGGAGTCGATACAGGCGATATCTGCAGCTGAAGATGAGCGGGTGCTGGATTACCTCAGGGTGCAATACCTTGGGAAAAAGGGCAGCTTTACAGAACTTCTCAAATCCCTCGGTAACCTGCCTGCCGCAGAACGTCCAGCTGCAGGGCAAAGTATCAACCGCGCCAAAAAAACCTTACAGAATGCAATCGATAAGCGCCGGTCTGAGCTGGTCATCGCCGCCCTTGATGATCGACTTGCCTCTGAAGTTCTTGACGTTACTCTGCCAGGCCGCCGTCAAGGCAAAGGTGGGTTGCATCCCATCACAATTACCATAGAGCGAATCAAGAAGATATTCGCTTCATCAGGCTATGTAGTGGCCGAAGGACCGGAAATAGAGGACGAGTATCATAACTTTGAAGCACTCAACATTCCTGCCCATCATCCGGCACGAGCCATGCATGATACTTTTTACGTGAGTCCCGGCACGGTACTGAGAACCCATACCTCGCCGGTGCAGATCCATGTAATGGAAAAGGGAGAAGCACCGTTCCGCATGATATGTCCGGGACGGGTCTATCGCTGTGATTCAGATCTGACACATTCGCCCATGTTTCACCAGGTCGAGGGTTTACTGGTAGATGAGAATGTCAGCATGGCAGACCTCAAGGGTACCGTGGAGGAATTTCTAAGGGCATATTTTGAGGCCGAAATGCCGATAAGATTCCGTCCATCCTATTTCCCGTTTACCGAACCTTCAGCCGAGGTTGATATGGGTTGTGTTCATTGCGGTGGTAAGGGATGCCGGATCTGTGGCTATACCGGCTGGCTTGAAGTTATGGGTTGTGGGATGGTACATCCGCAGGTGCTGACTATGGCAGGAGTGGACAACGAAGTGTACTGCGGGTTTGCATTCGGCATGGGAGTTGAAAGACTGGCCATGTTGCGATACGGCGTTAGTGATCTGCGATTGTATTTTGACAATGACCTTCGTTTTCTGCGCCAGTTCAACTAATGACGAGACTTTTTAGTTTAAGCAATATCAGCAATGGTATTGAGTGACAGAAAATTGCGAAGATATTTACATGATTATATGTAAAAGCTGGCTCAGGGAGTGGGTTGATCCCGAATGGGATACCAGGCAACTGACATCCAGGCTCACCATGGCCGGGCTGGAAGTAAAAGGTGTCTCAGCAGTTTCTCTGGAATTTACCAATATTGTGGTCGGCCAAGTCGATACAGTTGACCCTCACCCGGATGCTGACAAATTGCGTGTCTGTTTGGTATTCGATGGCAGTACTCGATTTCAGGTGGTCTGTGGGGCACCCAATGTCCGGACAGGCATGAGAGCACCCTTTGCCAGAGTTGGTGCAGAAATTCAGCCTGGGGATGGCAAGCCATTCAAGATTAAGACAGCAAGGCTGCGCGGTGTCGAATCCAATGGCATGCTTTGCTCGGCAGAGGAACTGGGCTTGGCTGAAAGTTCGGATGGTTTGATGGAACTGCCGGATGATGCGCCCGTTGGCTCAGACCTCCGTAACTATCTTCATCTGGAGGATGTCAGCATAGAACTGGACCTTACACCAAACCGTGGTGATTGTCTGTCTGTCAATGGCGTGGCAAGAGAGGTGGGAGTGTTGGCTCGCATGCCGTTGTCGATACCCGACATCAAGCCTGTACCTGTCTTGCATAACGAAGAATTTCCAGTTTCAATCACGGCCAGGCAGCAATGTCCCCGTTACCTTGGTAGGGTAATCCGAAATATAAATCAGGATGTGGAAGTTCCTCTGTGGATGCAGGAAAAATTGCGACGCTCTGGAATGCGGAGTATAGATCCGATAGTAGACGTAACAAATTATGTGTTAATGGAGCTGGGTCAGCCCATGCATGCCTTCGATTATCGTAAACTGACCGCCGGGATTGAGGTACGATTGCCACACCCGCACGAGACAATCACATTGCTCGACGGCAAGGAAGTGGAATTGAGCGAGGACACCTTGGTCATTGCCGATGCTGAAAAGCCTGTTGCCATGGCAGGGATTATGGGAGGGTTGTCATCCGCAGTCAGCCGGGACACTACCGATGTGTTCCTGGAATGCGCCTTTTTTGCCCCGCTGGCAGTAGCTGGAAGAGCGCGAAGTTATGGGATGCATACCGACGCCTCTCATCGCTATGAACGCGGCGTAGATCATACACTGCAACATCGGGCGATGGAGCGAGCTACAGGACTATTGTTGCAACTTGTGGGAGGTGAGGCCGGACCGGTCACCGAGGCAGTAGGTCACCTTCCTGAATCTGAAAAGGTGGCATTGCGATTTAATTCTATTGAGCGAGTACTCGGAGTATGCCTGAAACCATCAGAAGTGGAGGACATTCTGAGTCGGTTAGGATTCGATGTTGTTGAAAAAACCGCTGCAGGCCTGCAAGTTGATGTGCCAAGTTTTCGCTTCGATGTAAGCATAGAAGCTGATCTGATTGAGGAACTGGCACGCATCCATGGTTACGATAAAATACCTGCTGGTCAAGGTGTCAGTGCCAGGCCCAGGGTCGAAAGTAGCGAGAATAGCCTGGAACTGTCTAGAATACGCGATCATTTGGTTACACTTGGCTATCAGGAAGTGATTTCCTACAGTTTTATCGACCCCAAGTTGTCGAAACTAGTCACTGCAACAGAGGAATCTACTATTTCATTGCAGAATCCGATCTCCGAAGATATGGGAGTTATGCGAACAAGTTTGCTACCCGGTCTGCTTAACTCACTTAAGTACAATGCTAACCGGCAACAGGAACGAATCCGGTTGTTTGAGTCAGGTTTGTGTTTCCGGCGGGTTGGTGGCGTAACCGAGCAGACTCCCCGACTAGGGGCTGTGGTCAAAGGGTCGCTTCAGCCCAAAAACTGGAGTAATGAGCACAAGTTGACCGACTTTTTTGACGTGAAAGGAGATGTTGAGGTGCTGGCCAGTCTTGGCGGTACCGACTTTAGCTTTCGACCGGCACAACAGTCTCCATTTCACCCTGGACAGTGTGCTGAATTGCTCTCGACCAATGGTGAAGTGGTTGGCATACTGGGCACCCTGCACCCTGCCATTGAGCGGAAACTGGGTCTGGAAGAGGGTATCTGTCTGTTTGAACTGGAGTTGGATCATCTGCTGGAGGCTAGGCTTCCACAGGTGAATGCCCTGTCGAAATTTCCGGAAGTTAGCCGCGACTTGGCTATTGTGGTGAAAGAGTCCATCCCGACTGATGAGATTACCAGTCTGCTTCACAAGACCGCCGGAGAGAACTTGTGTGATTTGAGAATATTTGATATTTATCAAGGGGATGCGGTTGAAAAAGGGAAAAAAAGTGTGGCCTTGGGCTTGACGTGGCAACATCCTTCCCGCACTCTAGGAGACGATGAAATTAACACAGTAATTGAAAACTGCGTCAAGGCATTAGAGAATCAACTTGATGCCAATTTGCGGAATTGAATGGAGGCTGGACCATGCCTGAAGGAGCACTGACCAAGGCCGAAATGGCAGAACGTCTGTTTGAAGAATTGGGTCTTAACAAACGCGAAGCCAAGGAAATAGTGGCTCAGTTTTTTGAGGAAATCTGCCTCTCACTGGAGCGTAATGAACAGGTAAAACTGTCCGGCTATGGCAACTTCGAATTGCGGGACAAAAAACAGCGACCGGGTCGCAACCCAAAAACTGGTGAAGAAATTCCCATCAAGGCTCGGCGTGTTGTTACCTTCAGGCCTGGACATAAACTCAAGTCTCGTGTAGAGAATTATGCTGGAATCGAAGAATAACGGCGAACTACTACCCATACCGCCAAAGCGTTATTTCACGATTGGTGAAGTGGCCGAGTTGTGTGCGGTGAAGCCTCATGTGTTGCGATATTGGGAAGTTGAGTTTCCTCAACTCAAGCCGGTCAAACGGCGTGGTAATCGCCGCTATTATCAGCGTCAGGACGTAGTCCTAATCCGTCAGATCAAGAGTCTGCTGTATGAACAAGGTTATACCATTGGTGGTGCACGCCAGAAAATGAGTGACAAGCCTGAGGAACTGGACCGGGTTAAAGTGGAATCCATTGAAATGAAAGAAATCATCCGGGAGCTGGAAGAGGTTATTGAGAATCTGTGAGGGCGCAAAGCTCTCAATAATTTTAACTGATCGATTGCAGACAATATGTGCTTTCAAAATGCCAAAGTCCACTCTCTTTATGTTCGGCAAATCCTCATAGCGATAACACTTAAGGTAAAGGCAGCAAGGAAAATATAGATAGGCTAGCAAGGTCAAGCAATCTTGCTAAGACTCAGAGGATTGAGGGGCCGAAGTGTCAGGCTGGAAGGTATTAATAAACATCGGGGCGTAGCGCAGTCTGGTAGCGCACCACACTGGGGGTGTGGTGGTCGTGGGTTCAAATCCCGCCGCCCCGACCAACTCCCCAAAACCTAGTCATGGTTTATTGATACATAATCGTATTTGGACAATAAGCACTTGTTCAACTTCCCATTCTTATCTCCAAAGATAATATAGTTTATCGTATTCTCTAAATACATATGAATTAATGATTATTTCCTGAATGCATCAGTTGCGGTCTAAATCTTGCAGAGTTGGCTATATTCTTTCACCTCCCAGCAAGTGATAAATGTAACAGGTTCGGATGAGTCGCTGAATCGCATTGGCCCAGGCCCGAGAAACTTCGCACCCAAAAAGACGCAATCCGTGCACTTCCAAAAATACAAACCCGCTAATAAATGGGAGAGCTGGCTACTTTACCCAAGGAGATATCATGAATATATTTGCCATCTGTAGACCGATTTTGCTTCTGATGGCGGCAATCAGCTTGCTTACAGTAACTGTTGCACAGGCACAAGAGCAAGAAGATGGAACGCAGACTATTGAAGAAATTGTAGTCACTGGCTCTCTGCGCAGTTTACCCGGTGAGGATGTCAATATATTTGGTTTCGGGAAGTCGCTTCTGGAAACACCCCGGTCCGCCTCTACCATCAGTTTTGAACAGATGGATCGTTTCAATATTACTGATATTGACGAATTGGTGATGTTCGCCCCCGGAACCTTCACCCAGTCCTTTTTCGGTGTAGCCGGCTCTCTTGATGTACGGGGTACCCAAGGCGAAAACTACTTCCGCGGTATCCGCCGTATAGATAACCCTGGAAATTATGCTACGCCAATAGGTGCTGCTGACCGTATTGATATCGTACGTGGCCCGGCATCTCCAATCATGGGTCCGTCCAAGATTGGAGGCTACCTCAATTTCAACCCCAAATCTGCTCGAGCCGGTGTCGGCGACTACCTTGAGAAAAACATGGGATCTTTTTCCTATGAAACTGGAAGTTGGGAACGCAATGTCGCTACTGCAGAATTAGCTGGACCAATATCTGATCGCGCTGGTTTCTATCTGTATGGCGAATTTGAAGACTCAGACAGCTTCTACGACAATACAGTTGTTGAAAACAACATTATCCAGGCTTCTTTCGATGTCGATATTACTGACCGCCTTCATATGGAATTTGGCGGCATGTATCACGACTATTTTAGTAATCAGGTGGCTGGCTGGAATCGAATATCTCAAGATCTTATCGATAATGGCACCTATGTTAGCGGTACGGCTAAACCACTTGATACCAATGGCGATGGACGTATATCTCACCAGGAATATCTGGCTGGTGGCATCACCTTCTTCACACCGGATGCAATCAACAACAACGGAGCATTGGTAAATCCTGGTCTGGCGACACTTGCTGAAAGCAGTGTGCTGGTGGACCCAAATGATCTGCTGGATAACCAGACTATTACTTTGTATTTCGACTTCGACTATGAACTGAACAGTGAACTTCGTATAACTAATCAGCTTTTTTATGAAAGCCTGGATAACCTTAATGAGAATGCCTATGGATTCTCCCAGTTTGGGGATGTGGAAGTGGTAGAGGAAAGGCTTGTTTTCGCCCTGACACGTGAATTTGGACCGGTCGAGACTGATCTGCAGATTTCTCCAACAATACGCCATACGGAGTTTACCCGGGGCCAAGACTTTATCAATGAATATTTCGACCGTCGAGACTTAAGCCAGAATTCGGTACAACGCGATCCATCACTGGATACGCGTATTCTTTCGACCCAGATAAACGATGACTATAGTGAGTGGCAAACTGGAGACTATACTAATTTCGGTCTAGCTTTTCTCGGCAGTTTTACTTTTGATGGAGGCGTAACTGCCACTATCGGGTTGCGCCAGGATTACATTGATGTCACGTCCTCTACGGACAATGATCTCTTGTTGTTTGGCGGTGCTATTGCCAATGCTTCCGACTCTGACAATATTCAATCTTGGAGCTTTAGCCTGAACTGGGATAGTGCTGTCGGGTTTGTTCCCTATATTACCTTGGCAGAACAAAGCACGATGATTGCCGGGCAGGTGGGTGATATTCCGACCGAGCAAATAGCTGACTCAGTCTGGAATGATGTGTCAACATTACGAGAAGCCGGAGTTAAAGGCAGTTTCCTTGAGGATTCGCTGTATTTTGCCTTAAATTATTTCGAGCAAGAACGGACTGATTACAGTGCTCAATCTATTGTGACCAACTCGACCAGTGACACTCATGGTCTGGAAGCAGAACTGCGCTGGGTGGTTAATCCAGAACTGCTGGTTACGGCGGGCTGGACTGATATGAAGGTGACCATTGTTGAGGCTCGCGAGCAGGGATCGCTGTTTGGCTTTGTCGGAGCAGGAGATCTTCCTGAGCTTGATCCTGCGTCTTTTTATGGTGGTGTTGTTTTTGGTAGCTTTTCCAACTCGGCAGGCCGCAAAGCCGGTATCCCGGAAAATATATTCACATTGTCAGCCACCTACTCTTTTACCGATGAACTCTCAATTACTGGTAGCGTTGTAGATGTCGATTCTACTCCATCCGGTATGTCAGAGGTTGTTATCTTACCGGCCTATACCTTGTTCAACGCTGGAATTTCCTATGAATCAGAAAACTGGCTATTCCAGATTAATGCCAAAAACTTGACTGATGAGCGATACTTTCGTTCCAACTTTCCAACCTTGTTTGGCAGCACGATTGTGCTTCCGGAATTGCCTAGAAACTTTCAGGCCAGGATTTCATACAAATTTTAACCAACATCCTCACGATTGATAGAGTACCTGAAGTAGTATGCAGACAATCCGACAGATACTATGGAAAATAGGTCAAAAGATTAAACGCAAGATCCCGGTTACTCAAGTGCGAGGATGGTCTGGTAGTAGTATGCATATGGAGTATGCCGGAGTTTGAGTGAGTTCCTGGAACAACGCTTTGCCCTACGGAAAAATCAGACTACAGTCCGTCAGGAATTGACTGCGGGTCTTACTACTTTTCTGACCATGGCTTACATTACCGTGGTCAATCCCGGTGTTTTGTCGGAAGCGGGGATGGATTTTGGTGCTGTATTTGTCGCCACTTGCTTGGCGGCAGCACTCGGCAGTGCCATCATGGGTTTGTATGCGAATTACCCCGTAGCCCAGGCACCGGGCCTGGGACAGAGTGCTTTTTTTACTTACACAGTAGTTCTGGGGTTGGGGCACAGTTGGCAAAGCGCATTGGGTGCGGTGTTTGTCTCTGGCATTCTGTTTATCATTCTCTCAATCTTACCGGTACGGGAATGGTTGATTAATGCTATCCCTCATTCTCTCAAGTTAGGAATCTCAGCCGGAATCGGATTTTTTCTTGGCATCATTGCCCTGAACGGCAGCGGCATAACAGTGGTAGATGATGCCACTCTCTTGAGTCTGGGCGATCTGTCTCAAAGACCTGCATTCCTTATGTTGCTGGGTTTTATAATCATTGTTGGTCTATCTTCCCGGCGTATGCCTGGTGCAGTGATCATCGGCATGTTGTCTGTAACAATCCTTGGCTGGTTGACGGGTTCCAGTGAGTTCAAGGGCGTATTATCACTTCCTCCGTCAATGAACAGCTTAATGCAGCTTGATATTGCAGCGGCTCTCGATATCTCCTTTGTCACTGTGATCCTCACTTTGTTGCTGGTGGATGTTTTTGACACTGCAGGAACACTGGTCGGTGTAGCCAACCGTGCCAACATGTTGGATCAGAGGGGGCACCTACCGCACTTGCGCCGCGCACTACTTGCAGATTCCGGAGCCACAGCCGCCGGAGCACTGCTGGGCACTTCCTCGACTACCAGCTTCATCGAGAGCGCAGCCGGGGTCGAGGCTGGTGGTCGCACTGGACTCACAGCAATGACTACATCTTGCCTATTCCTGAGTTGTTTGTTTATCGCTCCACTGGCACAGAGCATCCCAGAATTTGCTACTGGTGCTGCCTTGCTTTACGTTGCAACAGTAATGGCGCGTGCGCTGCAGGATCTGGCTTGGTCAGATGTTGCAGAGAGCGCACCGGCAGTGGTGACCGCTATCGCTATACCTCTGACTTTTAGTATTGCAGACGGAATCGGATTGGGATTCATCTGTTATGCCCTGATCAAGTTGGTCTCTGGAAATATTCGTGGTTGCCCTCTTGCTGTGTATCTCGTTGCTGTGGTTTTTATACTGAAATTTTTGTTGCTGGAGTAAGAGAGGTCAATGCCAATGTAACTGCATGATATAGTTCGCTGACAAAAAATGGCCGAGAATTAGTTCGATAATATTCAGAGTTAAATTACCGCCTTTTTTACAGTACCTAAGCCGTAAATGAACTCTCATCTCAGAATGGAAGACTATCAGTTATAAACTACTGCCTGCGTCTTACCCAACTCAGTGATTTACTGGTTTCTTTGGAAGTATTTAACAAAAGCTTCTGTTCAGCTGGGGTAAAGCCAAATATGGTCAGTATACTTTCTCACCTGCATGATGAACCTGGCGCATGCTGTGCTTCTGGCTCAGGCACCATAATCGATAAAGAAAACAAAACTGGGAATAGCTGTAGGCGAACTCTTCATAATCCTACACATACTCCTTACATAGCAGCTGGAGAGTGATCCCCTTGGCTCTAACGAGCTTTAAGTACTTCATTACTATCCATTGGACAATTTGCAGCAGGCACGAATATTTAGTTGTGACCGAACTTAGCTTCATATTTGGAGCGCAAAACTTCTCTAATTTGAGGCATTGGAATTCTTGGTATAAGCATTTTCCCTTCCTATTTAAAAAAAGGAGCGGTTGTGCCGTAAATTTACTGAGAATTCCAGTGGATTAGGAAAGATTATGGTATCGTGACTGCCAATTCTGGAAAATGACCAATACTGGTCACGATAAATCAGAATCAGTGGTCACGATAGTCCAGAATGAGCATCAACTCCCATAAAGAATCCATTTTTCTTTCCCTTTTTCGCCCTTACTAAATTACATGAACTGGTTATGCGAAAACCTCAAGTTTCTCCAAATTTCCCAGA
>JAPORB010000152.1 GCA_026710425.1 Gammaproteobacteria bacterium | reverse complement strand
GATACCAGTAGGAAGTTTTTGACGAGTCATGGTCTGGATTATTTTGAGAGTAGTGATTTCTGCAAAATATGAATAATCATAACATATCCGGCATAGGAAGGCACTTAAAGGTGAATTGCATCATTAAAGGCAAAAGGACAAGGGATACAAAAAATATAGAGTTTTTGACCTTGGTTAAGCCTTCATCAGTTTACAATGTCTCTTCATAAAGCAGCCATTTTCCAATAAATGGACACTCGATTGATTACTCTACAATTTGACATTGCATAGCAACCACTGAAAAGAAAAACAGAACCAATAAGAACTAGGTGATTCTGCTCAAAATTGTCGATGAGATTGATACTTCGAACTGATACTGCAGAATCAGTCATCAACCAAGAGAAATTGTAGTTGTAATCCCGCCAAAAAAATTGCCAATTTTTTGTCATCCCCAGCCTATTGGGGAATATGATCAAGCATTCAACATAGCCTTTTTGTCAAAGCGTCGCAAAACACTCGGCAAGTAGGCCAGATCCAGCACCAAGGCCAGTACTACAATCGGTACTAATAGCTTTGCCGATTGCTGAAAATACATGCTATTAGCAAAAATGAGTATGGTGGTGCCGAGGGCCAGAACCATGGTGGTGATAGTTAGGGCAGGGCCAGCTACCTGGATTGAACGGGCGATGGCCTGGTTTTGTGATGTGCCCAGGCGTCGACTCTCCAGGTAGTGGCTGAGGATATGCACCGTATCATCAACAACCAAGCCGATGCTAATGCTGAACAGCATCATGACAAAGGGGTCAAGCTGACCTACAAAAAGGGCCCAGAATCCGAATACTATGGTTGCAGGTAACAGATTGGGCACTACGCTGAGCACGCCAAAGTATAGGCTTCCGAGGCCAATCACCAAGGTAAGGGTGATCAGCAACAGGCTGATGGAGTACCCTTGCAGAAGCTCCGAAGTGACCAGCTCGTCCATGCGTGAAAACAGCAGCAAGGCACTGCCATGAATTAGTTCGGCTGACTGGAAAAATTCTGGGAATGCCTCAGTGATGCGCTGATCCAGATTAATGACTTCCTGATTTGAAATCCGGGTGGCGTTAATCGTCAGGGTGATCGCCGATGCGTCCTCATTGATAAATCGCTCAGATGGAAATTCCCTGCTGTTGACCATGGCAAAGGCTTCCAGATAGTTTTCTACGGTTTGTTCGTCTTTTGGCAGCGTAAAAAATTCAGGACTCTGATCATTAACAAAGCGGTTGATTGTCTTCAGCACCTCCACCAGACTGGCTTGAGACTCAATAACATCCTGGGTCAGCAACCACTCCCCAAACTGTTCTACCTCGTTCAGGAATTGGGTATCCAGAACGCCGTTTTCCACACCAGTGTCAATGGCATAACTAAGCGCAGGTCCCCGATTCATTCTATTGGCAATTTCGTCGTAGTACTGGCGAATATCATCGTCGTTGGCGATGAAGTCGAGACGATTGAAGTCGGTCTCGTTCAGCGGTAGCAGCATGGCAGTAACCAGAGCAAGAATGGTGCAGGAAATGAACAGCTTCCTGTCCTGACGCTCAGTGAAAATCACCAACTGCTCTAGCCGATCCTGCATGAACAGTTTTTCATTGGGATCAGCATTCGCTGACCAGCGGGTCAGCAGTACCATCATGGTCGGCAGCATGGCGAAGGTCAGAGAAAAGGACAACACAATTCCAATAGCGATTATCTGGCCAAATTCCTGTATTGCCGGTGAAGAAGTCATACTTAGTGAAGAGAAGCCAATAGTGGTGGTAAGGGCAGCCAAACTGACTGGCAGAAAGTTATAGGCAAGGCTATGTTCCATTGCGGCGAGTTTAGTCTTGCCTTGTTGCAGGGCCTGTCGGTAAATGGAAATGATGTGCACACAATTGGCGATGGCAATGATGATGACCACCAGAGGGGCTATGACGGTAATGCTATTGAAGGAGTATTCCAGTAGATTCACGATACCAATAGTGCTGGCAACGGTGACTACAGCATGAATCAAAATACAGGCTCCCAGCGTAATGGACCTAAAGCAGAAACAGATCACTAGCACACAAACTAAATTCACAAACGGCAGCAGACTAGTGAGATCCTTTACCATAGATGCTTGCGATACTTGTTCCAGGATCAGGTCAGAACCAGTGTACAGTGTTACACTCGGATGCCTTAGCCGTAATTCATCGCGCAGTGACTGGATGGCTCGAGCTATCTCTATTCGCTTGTTCTGATCAGTTTGCCGGGTATTTAGCGTCAGGTTGGCAAAGGTCAGTTCGCCATTGGGGGACAACAGGTTGCTGGTGAGCAGACTATCCTTAACAGCCTCGGTTGCAAGTAGGCTAAATTCTTCCTCGCTGTACTCGGTAACGGGTTTTACAAACAATCGACGCTGGGTTTGTGGTGAGATCCAATCCACGATGGTGGACAGGTATATGGTGTTGGGGATTGAACGGTAACTCTCTCGCAGATCATTAAGAGCCTCCAGTATGTCCCGGTCAAAAACCGTTTTGCCGTCATCAGCAACGAAAATGAAGGCGGCAGAGGAGGGAAGCGGAAATTCCTCATCCATATGCGCTAGTTCATCAAGATAAGGGTCGCTTTCCGTAAGCAAGGCATCAAAGCTACCATCAAAACTTATATTTAGCAGACCAACGGCAAACACCATGCAGACCAGCGTGCTCAACGTGAACAGCGCGATGCGTCTCGATACACAGAACCCGGCAGTACGGATGGCGAGGGTGGAAAGGGTGGAAAGGTCCGGTTTCATTCAAACGTGCGCATGCTGTGCATTGCTCAGGCAGTATGGCGACAATTTTCTATCCAGCTCATGACACTGGCACTTCGGTGTTTTTGCTTATGCAGGATAAAGTAGAACTTTCTATGCCAGTTACGGTGAGGCACGGTCAGGGGTACCAGTGTGCCCCGACTAAAGGCTTCTATGAGGGTGAGGCGGGAAAGACAACCAATGCCTAGCCCAGCCTCTACAGCACGCTTGACACCTTCAGTATGTTGAAGTTCCAGGCGCAGATTCAGATCCGGCAGGATGCCGGACATAGCGCGGTCGAAGGCCTGACGGGTGCCAGAGCCAGGTTCACGTACAATCCATGCCGCCTCAATCAATTGCTGGTCTGACAACTCTCCGGTACTGGCAAATGGGTGATCCGGGGCGCAAAAAGCGATAAGTTCATCATCGCGCCAGAAAATTGAATCCAAGTCAGGTTCCTGCAGCTCGCATTCAATAAGGCCGATATCCAGCTTGAATTTGCGTACCTTGGTCACAATGGCTTCGGTATTTTCGACAGTGAGTTCCGCTCTAGTGCCTGGGTGCTGCTTCATGAAGCTGGCCAGAATGCCGATGGCTAAGTAGTTGCCGATGGTGAGGGTGGCACCGACTTTGAGGGCACCCACCTCGGCCCGGGATTTGAGGGTCAGTTCCAGGTCCCGAGCCTGCGAGATCAGGGCAGCAGCGCGCAGTTGCAGAGCTTGTCCCTGCTCGTTTAGTAGCAGGCGTTTGCCGCGGCGGTCAAACAGATTCAGTTCAAAGCGTTGCTCCAGCCCCTTCAATGCTGTGCTGGCGGCAGACTGGGAAATAGCAAGTTCCTGAGCTGCCTGGCTCACATTCTCATGGCTGGCTACTGCCAGGAACACCTCAAGCTGTTTCAGGGTAAAATGCATGGTTGCCTAGTATACCTTGTTATCAAAAAAATAGATTAATAATATAAAAATAATCTGTTTTACAGATATTCATTGCTACGGTATAGTGCGCCCAAAACTAAAGGATTACAGAGAAAAGAGAGAGAAAACAGGAGGATAGAGTGGCTGCTATATCAACACAAAATGTAACCGATGTTCATCACTGGAACGAGTCGCTCTTCAGCTTCAAAACCACCCGCGACCCTTCGCTGCGTTTTGAAAATGGTCATTTCGTGATGCTGGGCATGGAGGTGGAAGGCAAGCCTTTGATGCGTGCCTACAGCATTGCCAGTCCCAACTATGATGAGCAGCTGGAGTTCTTCAGTATTAAGGTGCCCGACGGCCCACTGACCTCCAGATTGCAAAATATCCAAGTAGGTGACCAAGTGCTGGTGAGCAGCAAACCAACTGGTACCTTGGTGGTTGACCACTTGCTGGAGGGCCGCAATCTCTACCTAATCAGCACCGGAACCGGTCTGGCTCCATTTATGAGCATTATACAGGATCCTGAGGTCTATGATCGATTCGAGAAAGTAATCGTAACCCATGGTGTACGCTATATCTCTGAATTGGCTTATGAAAGCTTCATTCAGGGGCAACTGCCGGAGAATGAGTTTTTTGGTGGGGATGTTAAGAAGAAACTGCTTTATTACCCGACCGTAACGCGGGAAATATTCCGTAATCAAGGTCGCCTCACCGATCTGATGACATCTGGCAAGCTGTTTGAGGATCTCGGGCTAGATTCGCCCAGCATAGATCATGATCGCTTCATGGTTTGTGGAAGCACCAGCATGCTCAAGGATACCTGTGCCATTCTGGACGGCTGGGGATTCGAAGAGTCACGACAAGGCATTAAGGCTCATTATGTTATCGAACGAGCCTTTGTCGAAAAATGACGGTCGGTAGGCCATCCTGAAAAAGTGGTTGAGCAACCGCTGTTACCTCAAGCGGTAAACTGTAGTCGCTAACGACGGGCGGGAGAGATTGACGGCTCCCGTCTGTCAAGACTTCATTTAATTGTCAGGGCAAGACCTTGCCTCTGTTCGTTCCCTCAAGAAACAGCCTCGGTTCAGAGGTGGATCCGCAGGCAATGCTGCAAAATCAGTGTGGGCTAATTTCGAAGAGAGACCTATTAGCATCGGTTCAGAATATGGCGACCAGACAGCCCTTGGATTCAGGCACATCATCCATATCCACCTGACCACCAGCAATAATAGTGTCCAGGGCATCTTTCAGGTAATGCTTATTGGCAACATTGCGCTGGGTTTCATAACCCAGCTGATCGTTGATTGGGCCCCGATAAAGTACTTCCCTGGAGCGGGGTTCCACTACAAACACCTCGGCCGTGCGTTCAACACCCAGTGCCTTCGCTAGTTCCTGCTCCTCATCCTTCATGATTGGGAAATCTATACCAAATTCTTCGGCTTCCCTGGCAATGCGTGGCAGATTATCCTGAATGTTGGAGTTGAACATGGTGAAGGCAATGTTGCTGTCCGTATACTCATCCCGAACTTCCCGATAATTGGGGAGGGCAATTCGGGCGATGGGGCAACCAACTCCCTGCACATAGAATACGGCATAGTCGTATTTTGTGTAATCATCCAGCGTGTGGGTCTTCCCCAAATGGTCAGTCAATTCGAACTCGGGGATAGATCGCAACCAGTCATCGGCAATCACAGAAATCGAGCTGATTGTCAAAGCCATAACAGCCAGTACCTTGCTCAGCAATTTCATCATTAGCTCCGTTATCAAAAATTCTCATTCGGCTGCATTCAACTGCCTGAAATCACCCAATGCCGAACGTCATAAGGTGGATTAAATCAGTCTGCGCGCTGAAATTCAAGTTGCTGTGCCCAATAATTGAAGCCAGCAGGATTGATTCGTAATCATACCTCGTTTTGATTAGTAAACTGAAGGCTTGCAGCATTGAGGAGAAATTTTGACGAAACAAGCTAGGAAATCTCAACTTATCCCAAAGCCCAGTCCAGCATATGGTGACTATCATTGAGCAGCTGTAATACGTATTGTTGCAGTTGTTGCTTGTAAATAGTAATCAGGATCGTTAAAATTCTAACATGATTAGAGATTGCTCTTGATTCAAGGGGCCTTTGGGGCTGGGGCATCAATAGAACTTCCATTCGGAGGAGAAAGTCAGCAACAAGATGCCAACTTTGCTAAAGACTGACTTTACTGAAAACTGCAATTAAAATGTGATGAAATGATTGGAAAGTTATTCTTTGCACCCGTAGCCCAGACACAGAACAACTTACAGAAGCGATGAGCGTCAGCCAAAGACAATGAATGTGTAATGTACCATTCGGTCTAGATTTATAGTCGAAATCGAAATACTATTGCTGACCGTATCAGGAAATAAGGCTAATACGATTGCTTCCCAGTTAAACTTTCTCCCTTAATTCTTTTTTGGTTTTGGCCCAAACTCCTTAATTTAAGTAATTTCGAGTAATTAATTCTTCGACTATTACACAAGTGGTCAGAAACAAACAACACCAACAAGTAAGCCCAGTCTATCTGGATTTGTCTTGAACTGAAAGAATCCTATCTGGATTACCTTCTCCTATTCCATGCTCCGTTCACCTCTAGCCCGTCTTTATTGCCAGTTTGTTTTTGATAGGCCGGTGCTGGTTATCAGCCTGTTGATGGCTGTGGTGGTTTTCTTTGCCTGGCATACTCAGTATTTTCGGCTGGATGCTTCGGCAGATTCACTCCTGTTGGAAAATGACCCTGATCTTGAATTCTCCAGGCAAATCAATTTGCGCTACGGCGTGCGGGAATCGGTAATCGTGGCCTATACCCCGCAGGGTGAGCTGTTTGACCCCGGTGAACTGTCCAAACTGGCAAGATTGCGGGAGGCACTGCTGACCATTGACCGGGTGGATTCTGTGGACAGTATTCTCAATATTCCCATCTTTGGTGACACACCACTGACCGGCATCTCGGAAGATTACCTTACCCTGCTGGATGCGGAGACAGACTTGGAACTGGCTCGGCAGGAGATTATGACCAGTCCGGTGTTCCAGAATGCGCTGTTAAGCCCGGATGGACAGACTGCTGGTCTACAGGTGAGCTTCGAGATCGATCAAAAAGCCCGGGACCTGATCACCCGCCGCAGTGCGCTCCGTGCCCAGCAAGCAATGGGAGACATCAGTGCTACTGACAGTGAAGAATTGAACCAGATAGAGAACGAGTATGCCGAATACAGCATGCAGGCGGCAGACCGACAGCATCAAATCATTGGGAAAATCAGATCCACTTTGGATGATTACAGGGATGGAGCACAAATCTATCTTGGTGGTGCGCCAATGATTGCTGATGATTTGGTGACCTTTGTGCAAGGGGATCTAAGCAACTTCAGTATTGCCGTAGTACTGCTGATAATCTTTGCACTGGGAGTAATCTTCCGCAAACTGCGATGGGTAGCCATGCCACTTCTTTGCTGTGCAGTTGTAGGCACCATTATGGTTGGCTTGCTGGGCCTTATGGACTGGCGCGTTACTGTCGTCTCCTCCAATTTTATATCCCTGCTGCTCATAATCACTATCTCACTGACCGTACACCTCACAGTGCGCTATAGGGAACTGCTGGCGACCCGTCATTTTAGCGATGATAACCGACTATTGCGTCATGCTGTACTGAGTATGTTTCGTCCCTGTCTGTATACAGCTCTGACTACAGCTGTTGCTTTTGGCTCACTCTTGGTAAGTGGTATCTTGCCTATCATCACTTTCGGCTGGATGATGATGATGGGTGTGGCCGTGGCACTTGTGGTGGCCTTCACCCTGTTCCCGTCCATCATGAGTTTGCTTGTAAAGGATCAGGGCAAAAATTCCAGCAAACTCAGGCTGAACCTCACTGCTGCTCTGGCTAAAGTCACTGACAGGCTCCGCTTCAAGATACTGATGATTTATACGCTGGTGCTGGCCTTCAGCGTGTTGGGCTTATCCATGCTGCGGGTGGAGAACAGTTTTATTGACTATTTTCGGGAAAGCACTGAAATTTTTCAGGGGATGCGCCTCTTTGATGAGCGTCTGGGAGGCACCCTGTCCTTTGATGTGGTGGTCGATCTGCCGGTATCGGAAACTGCTGCCGCAGATGGATTTGATGACGGGTTTGATGATGGATTCGACGATGGCTTTGGTGACAATGGCACTGACGATGCCTACTGGTTCACTGCCCCTAAAATGCAGCAAGTCAAGGCCATACATGAGTATTTGGACCGGGACCCAGAGACTGGCAAGGTCCTTTCCTTTGGCGCTATCGTGCAACTGGCAGAGAAACTTAATGGCAATCAGGAAGTGGACGGTTTCCTGTGGGCTATACTATATAACCGGATTCCCGCAGCCTTGATGTCCACCGTATTGACCCCTTTTGTATCCATTGCTGAAAACCAGATTCGCTTTAATGTTCGGGTGATTGAATCGGCACCAGGCCTCAACCGTAATGAGCTTTTGCAGCGTATTGAGTCTGGGTTAGAGCGAGAATTTGGCTTCGGACAGGACCAAGTCAGGCTCACCGGGATCCTGGTGATGTACAACAACGTACTGCAGAGTCTGTTCCAGTCTCAGATATTAACTTTAGGTGTGGTCTTGCTGGCGATCATGCTAATGTTTTTGGCGTTGTTTCGATCGTTGTCAATCGCAGTGCTATGCATTATTCCCAATGCTATTGCCGCTGCCTTGGTACTTGGCATCATGGGCTGGTTGAATATCCCTCTGGACATCATGACTATTACAATCGCAGCCATTTCAGTGGGTATTGGCGTGGATAACACCATCCATTATATGCATCGCTTCCGGCGTGAATTCCCACGACTGGGCAATTACCGGGAAACCATGTTCTTTTGTCACAACAGTATCGGTCGGGCGATGTACTTTACTTCCATGACTATAGTGGCCGGATTTTCGATCTTGGCACTCTCCAACTTCGTTCCAACCGTGGTGTTTGGGCTGCTTACCAGCCTGGCTATGCTGGTAGCCCTGACTGGTTCCCTGACACTGTTGCCCCAGTTGCTTATTACCTTTAAGCCTTTAGGCCCGGAGGCTTCATTAAAGTCCTGTTCCTGACGCTATTTAAATTCGGTGTATGACTGAGTGTTCAGTCAGACTGCATTAGTATTAAATTGGTCAGAACCTAAATTATTAGTGCCTGTCATTCCAAGAGCAGGAGAGTACAATGTTGTATAAATGTTAACCATACATTAATGCCTTGGGAGCAGATCTAGTGATACCGCAACTAGCAACGTTAGTTCTCCCTGGTAAGGGAATGAAATCCAGGAATAGAATTGTTGTTTCCTACTGACGGATTGGCTGTTGCCAGCAGGTTTCTGCTGCAACAGAAATTAGTGCAAGATGATAACCATAATATGCACTCATTGCAGATATCACGTTGAAGCTGGAAAACACAGAGGTGGGACTCGTTTTGACCACTTGTGAATATCGCTAAATTCTAATGGTATTGTCACATTATAATAACAGACATCTGAGAATCACTGTGATGAGGATTGGAAGACAACATCCATAAGTTCATACCGAGCTGAATATCAGTATCGATTAAGTGTATTAAAAATCGTTCTGAGAGTGGTGCACAGTAAGTTTATTCAGCACCAGACAGAACCAAACCAGAGGACAATCAACAGTGCATAGTTTTCAAGGTAAGGAAGACATGAAGTCAAACAGTGAACAGTCCAGTTTTATGGATGAGAAACTTTTTAAATCGCGGGCTATCACAGTATTTGGTACTATTGACGACACGCTGGCCCAGGGTGTCACAGAAAAGCTGCTAGCCTTGGCGGCCGAGAACGAAGATCCTGTCACTCTTTTCATCAGCTCGCCCGGCGGTCATGTAGAGTCCGGTGATGTAGTTTATGACATGATCAAGTTCATTATGCCAGAAGTGAAGGTGGTGGGCACTGGCTGGGTGGCGAGTGCGGCAACTACTATTTTTCTTGCAGCGGACATGAAGAACAGATTCTGTTTACCCAACACACGATTTTTGGTTCATCAGCCGTTGGGCGGTGCCAGAGGTGATGCTACGGATATTGCCATACAGGCCGATCAGATCGTCAAAATGCGTGCACGAATCAATAAATTGATCGCCGAGGAGACAGGCCAGCCGCTAAAGCGTGTGGCTAAAGATACGGATAGAGATTACTGGATGAATGTGGAAGAAGCGATTGACTACGGCATTGTAAGCAAAGTAGTTCGCTCTGCGGCCGAGATCTAGCAACATACCAATGATTCTGGGTTAGTGCTGGACTTTTCTGAAAATCGCCTGACGTTCTTTGGAAAGTACGCACACCACCATAAAATCAGGCGTGCAGGATGCCACAAACACTCGCGCTGTTTCGGGGTCAATTAATTCTGCCCGAATTTCACCGCTGGCACCGGCGTAATTCACTATTACGCTGGCATTTGAGTCTGCCACAGTGCCGTCTTCATTGGACCAGACTTGTCCGAGGGATTCGATCTGATCGATTTTCATTAACCCATTGACTACGGTCACGCGGATCTGAAACAGTGTGCCCTCTGCTACCCATTCTCCGTTCCAGACACTTGGGATTTGGGTCTGTGATCTCACGCTACCTATGTCACCCACCAATAGCAAAACTATTAGCATAGTAAAAAGCTTACTGCCCAAAACTAAGACCCACACCAAATATGGTGCCATGGAAAAAAGCCAGCAATAAATACAATATGGAACCGATAACAATAGCGGCCATGTCCCACCAGAGTGAAGGAGATTTCGTCGATGCTGAGGGATGATTGAACAAACTGATATACTTGAATAATGCCCAAAGTGTAAAGCCTCCGAACAATAGTAAAGAGGCGAGATCACCATTAGACCAAAGATGGGCCGCTCCCCAGAACATGGCACCCATCAGCATCGGGTTTCGCAGAAGGACCAGCATACAGCTATTTGGAAAGTTGCCTGCGACAAACAAAACCAAGGCCGGTAGCATTAAATAATTGCTGAAAGAGCGCTGGTGGAACCTGGGTTCCCAGACCATCAAGAACTCAGACTGTGATTTGCCTGTTACAATTAGTGTCAGTGCCAGTAGGGATAGCAGAGCGATGACAACTTTATAGATTTTGACTGATCCCAGACGAGTGATAATTCGATCCCGCCACCCCAGCTCCCGCAGGATATGCAGTAAGAAAAAAAGCAACAAACCGCCGACCAGTAGGGGCATGGAAACAACCTCAATTTGTGATGGATAAATTCTATCATGATTGTACGGTTGACTGCTGTGGTTTGATCATTGCCACGCCAATTCTGAACCGCGTTGAATTCAGTGGTCAAGCGTGAAATAGCGGTCAAACAATCTGGCATCATCAAAGTGCTGGCGGGCCACAAACCCTGTGGCATGGGTTCCCCATTGTCTCATAGCCCCTACGTTGCCGATGCCTGTGGGCCACAGAGTGAATCGCTCGAGTCGTTCACTGCCGGTGATGATGCCATTTCGTGCAAACAGGCTGTGGGCACCCGAAGTTCCAGGCAATGTGTAAAGATCGTCATATCGTATTAGTGTATAAGGATTTCCTGTAGTCTCGGCAGCATTGTCGATTCCAACAATGAAGTGTTCATTGGATGTCACTAGTAGCCGAAGACCACTGCTGTGTTCCAGAATGGTCAGATCAAAAATGTTAGCGGGCTCAGCCGAGCCGGGTATAGAGCGTATCTGTACCTCATCTGAGGCAATAAAATACTTGTGATAGCACCCACAGCTGTGAATACTGTCATAAAGTAGCACATCGCCCATCTCATCCAGGGTAACTCGCCAGATCAGGCTGTCTATTGTTCCAGAGTAAAGATCAATCCAGCGGCGCGATTCACGGGAAGAAAACCAGAACACATAGTTAAGTTGCAGCAGGTTGCGTCCAGCAAAACGTGTCCAGGAAGGCAGGAAGTAGGCACTTGCTGCTCCGATGTTTATGCTTGCCGTATTGTTTTCAATAACCACTTTGCCGGGTCGGTCCTGGTGACCCATTGTTTCTATTGTGAGTCGGGGTGCATAGCGGTCAAACAATGTCAGCAGATCTGTCTCAGCCAGTAGTGGCAGGGATAGAGCACTGTTGGTATAGGCGGTCGGCAACGCCTTTGCATCTATCGGCTGCGAGGATACAGAGATAGGAGTCCATGTCTCGCTGCGAATAAAGTATTCTTCTGCGTCAAACGATTGCCGTTCTTCTTTGTGCAACAGATCAATCCGCCATTTGAAGACAGGCCGTAGCAATGGCAGCAAGCCAAGCCATTGGATGGTGGAATTGTAGTGATCAGCAACCACCGGTGACTGTTGCAGTCTTTCAATCAGGATCTTGCGTAGCTCAGCAAGAGAACTTTCGTTACTCAGGAGGTGACTACAATCTCTGATGGCATCGAGCTGCTTTCGAGGGAATGGACTGGAGAGAATAGCGTTTTCGGCTCGTCGGATACGATCGCCAAGATCAGTCATGACAGTCAGCAGTTCTCGAGACTGTGAGTCGTTGGTTACCTCATGGACAAGCTCGTCAAGGAAGCGTGTTCCATGTAGGAAGGGGGCAGCCGTGAAGGCCGGGAATCCGGCATTCTCTACCTGCTCCCGGGCAACATGCTGGCGGTATTCGTTGGCCATCGCAATGCAAGTCTGCCAATGGTGGTTACTCACCTCCAGTGGCTGGCTACTGCGACAGGTCGTCAGCAGCAAAATGAGTAGTATTATCAGATATCGCATGGTTGATTGTGAAACGGGAAGTGGCAGAGCCAGTAACCGGAGCAAACACATAGTTGGTGTTGACAGAATGCAGTCATAGGTTCACATCTCGGGTCGTTCCGACAACACTTATTTGGTCACAGCTCAGTCAACTTACAGTAGGTCAGATTTTCATCCCGCATTCCGGCAGATTCAGGAAGTTATTATTGTCAAGTTTCGCGAGTTGCTTCTTAAAAACAGCAATTCCCGCTAAAGGGTCGTCAGTGGGTTTGTGCCTATGATTTGAGGATAATCTCAGCCAGAATGATGTCTGCCCCCTGATTTTTCATGGTTTTTATTCATCAGAATGCGTTCTCATCAGCTAATTGTCCACTCAATATGACTTGTAGTCACAAGCAACCTCTCCTCTCTCTATCAGACGTTTCACTTCCAGCTTTTTGCTGACGGATCTGAACATTACACCATCAGCCATGACGGGTCATCATGAACTGTTTATCTCAGGTACTTTTAGTACTTGCACTTCAATGCCGTAGGCGATACTGCCGTACAGTGTTTCCTAGTCGGGTAGCAGCCACCAATCAAACATGCTCCTGACCTTGTGTCAGAAATAACGGGCCGTTCCGCCTTTTCCTGCGCCTGCTGGAATAGTTGACAGCACAGGTCCTGAACCTGATCAATCAGGAAGGCCAGCATCATCAGGTTGGAGAACACTGATGCCAGGAAATGCTTGT
>JAPORB010000015.1 GCA_026710425.1 Gammaproteobacteria bacterium | reverse complement strand
GGCGGGAATATGCATACCTGCCTTCCGCAGGCTTCGGAAACTGGCCTTGCCTTAAGAATAGTATGCGAACTCAATTTCAATTTTTGAAAGTATTGATGCCATGGATACTGTCTTTTTTATCGCCTCAAAACTGTTTTGGGCTGTTTTTTCACCAGACAGTCTGATTATAATCCTAACTCTGGGTGCCTTTCTGTTGCTGCTAGTTGGAGCAGTAAAGCCTGCACGCCGCCTGCTGTCAATTTGTGCCCTGTTGCTGCTCAGTCTTGCCGTCTTTCCTGTGGGTGAATGGCTGATTTATCCCTTGGAAACCCGCTTTTCAGACAATACTGTCCTTCCAGGCAGAGTGGACGGTATTATCGTACTCGGAGGAGCCTTGGATCCGGTGATGTCGGAAGCCTGGAGACAACCAGAGATCGGCCTGGCGGCAGAACGGTTCACTGCCCTTCTCTACTTGGCTCAACGCTATCCACAAGCTCAGATCATCTATACAGGAGGCAGTGGCAGAATAAGACAGCAGCAGTATCGGGAAGCGGACTATACCCAAATTCTGTTTGAAAAACTTTCTCCGGGAACAGCTCCCATCCTTTACGAGAGCGAATCACGCAACACGGCAGAAAATGCCAGCAACAGCAAACAGCTGGTTGATCCCGAACCTAATCAGTTTTGGGTTCTGGTGACTTCGGCTTACCACATGCCAAGAGCAGTGGGTGTTTTCTGTCGACTTGGCTGGCCGATGCAGGCATACCCGGTAGATCACTATGCCAGGCGCGATGATCTGTTGCGCCTGAACTTTGATTTCATCCTGAATCTCCGGGTATTACGAATTGCCATGCATGAATGGACTGGGCTTGTTGCTTATCGGTTGACTGGACGTACGGATCGCCTGCTTGCGGGAAGCAGAAACCAGTGCAGAATTTAGTTTCAATCCAACTCTTTACGGTACCAAAACATGTTGGAAGACTTTACTACTTTAATTCATGAATGAGGTAGCATTCGACGGTCCAAGCAAAATAGCTTTTAAAAGTGAAATTTTAAAATTACTGCAATCTTACAAGCAAAATATGTGACATTTAAGTTTAAGCTTTAAACTATATCTTCCTCATTGAGTTAGGATCTCTTTCCCTTAAGCTCTGCAGAGACAACTTGCCAGCTTATCTGTTATTGGCAAGTATTGACACAAACTTCTCAATACTGCGTATTCTTTCCCAAGGGTCGTCTTGCTCCAACAATTGCTGACGCTGATCCATATCAAGCGGAACCAGGTCACTCAGCCGCCAGCCAACCTCCCACAGGTTGCCATAATCCACATGCAGATCTTTTTGCTCTATAAGTGGATGGTTTTCCAGACTTTGCAGCAAATCCACCAGACCCGAAAACTCCTCGCTCACAGGAATGGCTTCCTGCCCCAGGCAGTCCTGTTCACTCAATTCAGCCTGTGCCTCCAGTACGCCATTGTCGGCCTCCCAGGCATTATGAATCCGAAATTTGGCCTTGCCTTCCACCGTGATACCCAGCAGACCATTCTCCAGTTGATCCCAATCAATGATGCGGGTATAGGTGCCGGTGCGATGAAAGGATTGCCTGCCTTCCTCACGCAGCATCTCATCACCTTCCCGCAGCAGGCAAACACCGAATCCCATGTCATTACGTAAACAATGACTGATCATATCCAGATAGCGACGCTCGAAAATCTGCAGATCTAGCTTGCTACCGGGGAACATTACCACCCGTAAGGGAAACAACTGAATGTCCTGCTGTTTCGTCATGATTTCAACCTCTAGATAAAGTAGTCAGATACGCAATTAGCAGTCTTTCAAGCCACGTTTGATATTAAGCGTTAGCGATGAGTAAAACGGTTATGCCCAAGCTACACCAAAAAATCTTGAACCTGGCTTCTGCAATGGTTAGTCTCTAAGCCAATGCCTTAATCAGTTTCTGATGAAGTCCACCAAATCCGCCATTACTCATGATCACAATATGATCACCGCCCCGACTGAATTGCACCAAAAAAGATACGATGGCATCCACCTCGTTAAAGCCACAGACAGGTACCTCACTCTCCTGCATAATACAGTCGAAATCAATGCCTGAGTTTACGGGTTTGTACCATACAAGCTGGTCTGCCGCAGCACAGGAATCATTCAGCCGCTGCTGATGAACCCCAAGTTGCATAGTATTTGAGCGCGGTTCAATGACAGCGATCAGGCGCCGTGGTTTATCTTCTCGTGACAGCTTTGATGCCATCCCTTGGAGTGTTGCAGCAATGGCCGTGGGATGATGTGCAAAATCATCGTACACATGGATACCCCGCACTGTTGCCAGGTGTTCCATGCGCCGTTTTACACCCTTGAACTCTTCAAGGGCCGCCGCTGAAACACTCACCTCAATGCCAACATGATGGGCAGCAACAACCGCAGCCATTGCATTGCTGACATTATGTAAACCGGTCTGTTGCCAACTGACCGAGCAACGCTCAACTACATCTCCATCCTTGTCCCCTCCATACTTTACCAACTCAAAGCTGCTACCATGATCATCAGTGGTTTCGGTATTCCAGAATACGCCAACTTTTCTGGCCATGGTACGGCACAGTTCGGGGATCACATTCAAACCTAATTGCTGACGCTGACTCCAACATCCGCGAGCTAGCACTGCTTCAAGGGAGTGATCCTCATAGGGAGTGATGATCAGCCCATTTCCAGGAATGGTACGCACCAGATGATGGAATTGATTTTCGATGGCGGCCAGATCATCAAAAATGTCAGCATGATCAAATTCCAGGTTGTTGAGGATTGCGGTACGAGGTCCGTAGTGAACAAATTTGGAGCGTTTGTCGAAGAAGGCTGTATCGTACTCGTCCGCTTCCACTACAAAAAACTCCGACTTGCCCAGTGTGGACGAGTATTCCAGATTCTGGGTTACTCCCCCGATAAGGTAGCCGGGCCAAAGATCAGCCCGTTGCAGAATCCAAGCCAGCATGGCACTGGTAGTAGTCTTCCCATGAGTACCGGCGACTCCGATCACCCATTTGTTCCTGAGCACACTATGCGCCAGCCAAGCCGGACCAGAGGTATATGTTAGCCCGGAGCTCAGCACGGCCTCTACCGCTGGGTTGCCACGGGACAAGGCATTTCCGATGATGACCAAATCTGGTTTTGGCTCAAGATGCCCGGCACAGTAGCCCTCCATGAGTTCGATACCCAGTGTTTCCAGCTGGGTGCTCATCGGTGGATAGACATTCATATCACTACCACTCACGCGAAAACCCAACTCCCTGGCAATGACTGCCAGACTGCCCATAAAAGTACCGCAGATACCGAGGATATGAATATGCATTGTCAATCAGTCGACATTTTCATTTCTGCATTTTGATACACTTTCAGTGCTGTTCTATTTGTCATTGTACAAGTATACGAGGAGGCTGCCCGCCATGTCAGAGAAAAAATCCCCTTCCTTAGGTTACTCAATTGAATTTTGGTGTTTTCCAAATAGGGTATGGCATGCAGTCGATAAAACTTGTCTCCAATTGCAAAATGACTATGATCTGGATGTGATCCTGCTTCTTTTCTGTATATGGTTTGCTTGGCAAAAGGGATCAATTCCACAACCCCTGCTGGATCAAGCCATAGCATTCTCAAAAGTCTGGAACCCTGATATCGTGCAGAGTCTGCGCAAAACCCGCAAATGTATGCAAGACCGCACCATGCTTCTTGAAGGAATGAGTTCTTTGGATTATGAATTCATGTTGGAGGAAATTAAAAATTGGGAACTGAAGGCAGAATTTTTTCAACAGCAACGCCTACACTGGCTGGCAAATCAGTACTGTGAAGAAAGAGATAAAAATTCCTATACATATGCTGAAGATAACTTGCAGAGGTACTGCAAAACCATAAAAGCGAAGGTGGATCCTGTTCTGCTTCAAACCCTGCCAAAACTGTTAGATTTTGATGAGTTATTTCCTGAAGAATCAGAGTACAGCATGGAAGAAGGATAGTTATACTTTTCCACTCAACCAGTAATGGACTCCTAAAACAGCAGGGCATTCCCTAAGAAGAGAAAGGAAGTCGGCACAGCAAATACAATCAGGTTTTATTGCGGTTACCAGGCCAGCGTCTAACCAACCCCGAATCCAGACCGAACAGATCCAACAGTCGACCAACATGGTGATCCACCAATTCATCAACCGAGGTAGGCTGAATGTAGAGTGCCGGCATAGGTGGAGCGATAATGGCACCGAGCTGACTGGCCTTGTAGAGAAGTTCGCAATGGCCTGTATGCAGTGGAGTTTCCCGGGGTACCAGCACTAGCCGCCTGCGTTCCTTCAATGCCACATCTGCGGCTCTCACAATCAAGGAATCGGCATAGGAGTGAACCACCGCCGACAGGGTCTTGATGGCACAGGGAGCGATGATCATGCCATCGATGCGCCAAGAGCCACTGGCAATGGTGGCAGCAATATCCTTGTTGGAGTACACTTCATCTGCCATAGCCTTAACCTGATCAGTCGAGTAATCAGTCTCTATGGCTATATTCATCTTTGCCGCACTGGACATAATAAGGTGCGTCTCAACTGATGGCTGGCGGTTGAGTATTTCCAGTAAGCGTATACCGTAGATTACACCGCTGGCTCCTGACATGCCGATAACAAGTTTCTTCATGTAATGCTCTATGTTGAAAGCGCAATAACAGCACTTCGCTTCATGCTTATTGAAAAGGTCCGAATTTTGTACAATTAACCAAATGCTAATACTGGCTAGGCAATGGCGCAACAGGTAATATTGTATCAGCTTAGGCAATTCATTGTCCTTATCCGTCCTGCCTCATCAACCTCTTATCGCAACCCCGAACACCTCTTACTCACATTCTTATCATGCCCAAACCCAACCTCTTTTACGCCCAGTCCGGCGGAGTGACCTCCGTCATCAATGCCAGTGCCTGTGGCGTGATCGAAACTGCCCGAAATCACAAGGATAGAATCGGAAAAGTCTATGCCGGCCTCAATGGCATAGTCGGAGCACTGCAAGAAAACCTGATTGACACCAGTCTCGAATCGGCTGCCACCATTGCCGCATTGCGTAAAACCCCGGCTGGTGCCTTTGGCTCCTGCCGCTATAAGCTCAACTCTCCAGCAGACAATCAAAAGGAGTACGATCGCCTGATGGAGGTGTTCCGCGCACATAACATCCGTTACTTTCTCTACAATGGCGGCGGGGATTCCCAAGACACGGCCTACAAGGTCTCAATGTTCAGCCTGGAAAAAGGTTTCCCTGTTACCTGCATTGGAATCCCTAAAACAGTAGACAATGATTTGCCACTGACTGACAACAGTCCCGGTTTTGGATCTGTTGCCAAGTATGTGGCTGTGTCCATTCGTGAGGCGGGTCTTGATGTCGCCTCCATGTGCGAGAGTTCGACACGGATTTTCGTTATGGAAGTTATGGGACGTCATGCCGGATGGATTGCCGGAGCAGCCGGGCTGGCCACAGAACAGGCCGGAGATGCACCACATATCATTCTCTTCCCGGAAATTGCCTTCAACTGCGACCGCTTCATGCGCAAGGTAAGATCTTATGTGAAAAAATATGGCTACTGCGCCATAGTGGTTTCTGAAGGCGCGCGGTATAGAGATGGTCGATTTCTGGCCGATGCCGGCGGTAAGGATGCCTTCGGCCATGTCCAGCTGGGTGGCGTGGCACCTTGCCTTGCCAACATGATCAAAGATGAAACGGGTTACAAGTATCACTGGGCGGTGGCCGACTATCTGCAACGCTCAGCCCGGCACATTGCCTCAGCAACTGATGTGGAGCAGGCCTATGCGGTCGGCAAGGCAGCGGTAGAATTTGCCTTGGCCGGAAAGAATGCAGTAATGCCTATCATCGTGCGAGGCAAGGGTAAACGCTATAGATGGCGTATAGGTGAGGCAAAACTCTCGGAAGTCGCCAATATAGAGAAAATGATGCCTCGAGATTTCATCACCAGGGATGGATTTCATATCACCGACAAGGCAAGAGAGTATTTTTCTCCACTTATTGTTGGTGAAGATACTCCCAGATATGTCACTGGCCTACCGAAATATGCTCGACTTAAAAAAGTGCTAGTAGAGAAGCACCTCAAGCCTTGGTGACATCAGCACAATCACAGTAGGGGGTTAAGGCAATATTCCGGGGTCAGGGTGCAAGGCGGTCAATGATCCAGATACCTTCGTTAATGCTATAACGAAAACGGTCGTGCAGGCGGCTTTGACTGCCTTGCCAAAATTCAAACTCACTGGGCACAACTCGGTAACCACCCCAGAAATCAGGCACCGGTATCTCACCCTGCTGGAATTTCTGCTTCATGGATTCAAATTGATTCATCAAAACCGAGCGGGAAGACAGCCTGCTGCTTTGCTGCGAAGCAATGGCTGCAATTTGACTGTCGCGGGGACGGCTGACAAAATATTTTAGCGATTCCGCCGCCGATACCTTGCCAGCCCTACCGCAAATTTTCACCTGACGATCTACCATATGCCAGGGAAAATGCAGACTGATCAGCGGATTACCCGCAAGCTCAAGAGCCTTGCGGCTTCCATAGTTGGTGTAGAACACTAACCCATCTGAATCTACCTGTTTCAGCAACACCATGCGTTGGCTGGGTTGACCATTGGCATCCACCGTGGCGACAGTCATTGCAGTAGGATCGACAATTCCGAGCTTCAGAACTTCCGACATCCAGTGCTCAAACTGCACAAAAGGGTCGTCAGCCAAGTCTTCTCGGTGCAGGCCCCCTTTGTATTCGCGACGAAATGCTTTCAGATCCAATATTCTTTACTCCGTTCAGCTAAGCTCTATTCGCAAAGGACTAATGATTATTTCGCTACCATGAAATCTAAACCATCCCCAAAAAAGTCTTCTTCAATAGAGATCAAGAATTCGCCGAAACATCAGATACAAAATTCGTAAAATTTGTACTTAACGAATAAACTCACCGTACTCCCAAAGCTGCTGTCGTGCTGTGCTGGTCACATCGTAGTAGAAGGTGCCTGGACCATGCTTCTCCCCGGCAAAGAATCCACCAACATAGCGTTTGCCATCTGCCCAACGGTAGGTGCCCTGACCCTGAAAATGATCATTAACGAATTCACCTGTGTAATTTTCGGTATTATCCTTTAACCAGAACTCAGTATGCTGGTTCTCACGCCATTGGGGAAGATTGAAAAAATAGGAACCTTGACCATTACGCTTGTTGTCTTTCCATTGCCCAATGTAAAGGTTGCCCTTTCCATTCCAATGAGTTCCTCGACCGAAGCGTTTGCCAGCTTTCCAATTGCCAACATAAACTTCCTTGTGGGTCCATGATATCGGGATTTCAAGCCGTCCATATCCGTCAAACTCACCGTTGAGAAAATCGCCCCTATAACTACCCTTGCCTAAGGGCATGCTCAATTCCAGTGTCCCATGGCCATCAATGCAGTCGCCACGAATACATACCTCTTCTGTTGCTGAGCTGAGCGACTGGGCATTAATACTTGAAGCATACAGTCCCATAGTCAACAGGCTGGCTAGACGAAAAGCCAAGGAAATTTTCCTTTCAAACGTACTTTGCAACATGAGCTGAACCGAAATACTCTAAATACGTGGATTATCATCCCAAAATTGTTTCTTAATGAAAACGACATGGGAACAAGGCTAACTGGCAGTGCGTCGCAGAACTGCAAGAGGGCTGATTCGCACCACACCTCGAGTGGATATCAATCCCAAGCCACCGATCAGCAACATTCCTAGTGCCGGCCCCAGCGGCCACACCCAATAGTGAAAGCTGTAATCCAGCTCGAAGATTTCCTGTTGTAAATAAAACAGACTGACCTCGGCCCCAATAGTAGCGATAATACCAGCAATAAGCCCAATGCAGGCAAATTCAATGATCAGACTGGAAAGAATCAACTTCTGCCCCGCTCCCAGTGTTCGCAGAATTGCATTTTCATGAAATCTTTCATCCAAAGTGGCATTGACACAGGACAACAGCACCAGACCACCGCTTACCAGTACCAGCACAGATATCAACTCGATAGCCGAAGTGACCTGGGAGATGATCAGTTGAATCTGTTCAATCAATGCATCAATCTCTATAACTACCATAGTGGGAAACAACCGAATTAAATCATTAAGCAGTATCTTCTGTTCACGCTCCATGAGGGTGGTAGAAAGGTAAGTCCCGGCCAGATGATCAATGGTGCCTGGTGAAAATATAATAAAGAAGTTAGGTTGCATATTGTCCCAACGAACGCTGCGTAAACTACTGACCTCGGCAAAAATTATCTGCTGATTAATCTCAAACTCCAGCCGGTCACCCAGTTCCAGATCCAGCCAATCGGCATATTCCTCCTCTATGGACACATAGCCCGAGCCCGTCTCGCTGTTCCACCATTCGCCTGCCGTGACCACATTATCCGGTGGCAGATCGACAGCCCAAGTTACCTGACGTCGGCTCAATCTTCCGCGCACCTCCGTACCCTCCTCAACAGATCCGGCAGCCTCAGGGGAATTTTCCGCTACACCCCCACTGGTTGCTGGGGCATTCTTAACCGCTGACCCATCATCCATACCGCCAAGTGATGCATTTTCTGTCAGACTGCCGCTCTCTTCCTCATCACCCATATCACCACTACGGCTTGGCAAGTCACCATTGATGCGGTTGACACGGGCACTGATCAGCGGATAAAAGGCATTGCGCTGAATATTATTTTCCGCAAAGAAATTTTCGATACCCGAAATTTGGTTGCGGGAGATATTCAACATGAAATGATTGGGCGTACCCTGAGGTAACTGCGCTTGCCATTCGTCGATGAGATCTGTACGCAGCAATGTCAGAATCAGCAACGACATGATGGTGACCGAAAATACCATAACCTGCAGCACATTCTGATGACGGCGACGACGGGCCGCCGTCATGGCGAGTTTCCAGGCACTCCCTGCTTTCATGCCAACAGAACCTGTAGACTTCAAAACGACAAAGGAAACCACAGAAAGGAATAGGCCAACGGCAGCAACTGCACTTAACAGCACGCCAGTTATCAGCAAGTTCTGGCTGTACCAATAAATCAAAAATATAGTGCCAGACAAACCAAAAACATAAGGCAGCCGATCACTGAAGCGCTGCTGCCTCATATCCCGTCTCAACACCCGCAACGGCGGAGTCTCTTTCAGGGCCAACAAGGGAGGCAACGCAAAGGCAAGCAGACAGATTACCGCAGTGAGTGCACCCACTACATAGGGTTGCCAGCCAGCACCAGGCAACTCTACAGCAAGCAGGGATTGCAGTAATTGCAGAATGCCCTGGTGTACCAACCAACCCAACACCCATCCCGCCAGGATGGCAACCATGGCCAATATTAATTGAATTGTTACATAAATAAGGGTGATCTGACTGGAGGTACAACCCAATGTCTTTAGTATCGCCACATAGTCATAATGCCTTTCGCTGTAGCGTTTAGCCGTCAGAGCTATGGCCACACCAGCCAGAATCACAGCAAATAGAGATCCCAGTAGCAGGAAACCCTCGGCTCGATCCAGTGCATCACTCACTTCCTGACTTTCATCACGCACATCGCGAATATAGAACCGACCACGCCATTCCTCACGGGAGCGGAACCAGTCTTCAAAGGCGTCCAAGTTTGCCAGAACGTTATCAGCAAACAGGTAACGCCAGCTTACACGGCTCCCTAGCTGCACCACCCCTGTGGCCTCCACATCATCAAGGTGCAGCATCAACCTTGGACCGGCATTATCAAGCATGCTGCCACCAGCTCTATCCGGCTCTGTAATTATGATCTTGCCGACACGAAGTTGTGATTCTCCCACAAACACACTATCTCCAACCCCAATTCCCAGTGCCGACAATGCCCGTGATTCAAGCCAAACTTCCCCTGGAGCCGGACCACTTTGGACTGGAGTACCTCGAACAAAGGCCTCCTCAGCAATAATGACATCACCTCGAAGCGGATAGTCATCACTTACCGCTTTCGCCGCAACCAGCAGATTGTCCGAATCCGAGAAGGCCATGGAGGTGAATGACAATGTGGAAGCCGTGCGCAGGCCGCGCTTCTGACCTTCCTGCAAAACTTCTTCTGGCAGTTCACCACGACCACTAACTATGCGATCCGCAGCCAACATATTGGCTGACTCCAGCAACAAAGCTTTTTCCAGACGATCAGTGAACAGTGCTATGCCAGTAACGGAGGTCACAGCCAACACCAGTGCCATAAACAGCAGACGTAATTCTCCACCCTGCCAGTCGCGCCAAAGCAACCTTGATGACAGGCCGAGCAATTGGAGGACAGGTTTATTATCCTGCAGTTTGGTGGCTGAAATTTCAGACACAGCGTTTCATCCTCTACCCAAGCTCTGTTGCCTGAGAGTCATCCGCAACGGCACCTGCTATCAGCTTGATGGTGCGATCGCATCGCTGTGCAAGGCGTTCATCGTGTGTGACCAGCACCAGGGTGGTGGCATATTCACGGTTAAGCTCAAATAATAAGTCAATTACTTTGGCACCAGTTGCCGTGTCCAAGTTGCCTGTTGGCTCATCAGCAAACAAAATTTGTGCCTCGGTGGCAAAGGCGCGCGCTATGGCGACCCGCTGCTGTTCCCCTCCGGAAAGCTGATTGGGGTAATGGTGCCAGCGTTCATTTAATCCAACCCGCTCGAGCAGCTGCATAGCCTTGGTTCGGGCCTGCGAGTCTCCCTTGAGTTCAATGGGCAGCATGACATTTTCCAAGGCAGTGAGACTGGGCAATAACTGGAATGACTGAAATACGAAACCAACCATCCGACCACGCAATATTGCCCGTTGTTCTTCATCAAGCTGCGACAGGTTCTGACCGGCCAGCATCACCTCACCGGAAGTGGCACTGTCGAGTCCTGCCATTAAGCCAAGGAGAGTTGATTTACCTGAGCCGGATGCACCGACGATAGCCACTATCTCTCCATTCGCAATAGACAGATTAATACTTTTCAGGATAGTCAGCTGGCCTTCGCTAGTGTCGACAGTTTTCACTAGTGCAGTAGTTTCTATCATGAAGGGCGTTCCTTGCGTACAGTAAGATTCAATACGCTGATTATAAACGATACTGATTCGGCCAACTTGTTACGGTTTGCGGCAATTAGCATCAGCGAGTTCCTGAGTCTGCTACAATGGGCAGTCTACGATGAGCACCCGTGCCCAGTTTTCTGCAAGAATGATCAAAGTGCCCTGAAACTATGCTTCCCATGTCTGTTGGTCAACCTCTGTTGTCTCGAAACCTGTTACTGCTCCTCGCAGGCTTGGCTGTCTTACTCGCATTGGTTTGCCCCCATTCTTTTGCACAGGACAGAAACACCCTGCTAGTGTTTGGTGACAGCCTCAGTGCTGCCTATGGCATAAAGGAAAATGAGGGCTGGGTGGTGCTGCTTCAGAACAGACTCAACGACGGGCAATATCCCTTTACCGTCATCAATGCCAGTGTCAGTGGAGAAACCAGTACTGGTGGTCTGGCTCGGCTACCGGCGGCACTAAAAAGCCATCAACCGGATATAGTGCTGCTAGAACTTGGGGGCAATGATGGCCTGCGTGGGATTCCACTGAACATCCTTAAACACAACCTACTGCAAATGATTGATCTGTGTGATTCTGCTGGAGCTGAGGTATTGCTTGCCGGTACCCAGATACCTCCCAACTATGGCCCTCGTTACACCGTTCCTTTTTTTCGCCTGTTCGGTGAGATTGCACAGGAGACAGATGTGCCTCTAGTACCTTTCCTGATTGACGGCATCCCTCAACAACCTGGACTTATGCAGGATGATGGCATTCATCCCACAGCCGCAGCACAAGCTATGATTACAGATAACGTCTGGCCTCACCTGGAACCCATGTTGCACAGGGAATTGAGGGGCAAAAAATCACAATAGCCTATCCGAACACAGCAAAACGACCTAAAATGGATAAGGAGTCTGGTCCAAGGATCGACTGCAACCACAATTGACTAAGGTGTTACGAAGCCTCTACTTCAGTTGCATTTTTTGGTATTAATCTCGTTTATGTTGAATTGCGTAAGCGATACAGCATAACTGCTGAGGTCAGATTACAGACGGCAACAAGCAGTAATGCCAGGTAATAGTTGCCTGCCACATCGTAGTACCAGGCCACTAGCACTGGACCTACTGCCGACATGCCCAAAGTGAAAGGTAATGCTGTGGAACGTACCGAGCCCAGATACCGGCGTCCAAAGAATGAGGCCCAGATTACTTCCTGCAATGGTAACAGACCGCCCCAACCCACACCCATAAGCAGGAAGGAACCGTAAACCGACAGTTCAAGGCGCAGAGAAACACTAAACACCACCAGCATTACCGCACTGCCGGTGACAGCCGCACCAAAAGCCGCCAACTTTTGCGGACTATATCTATCAATAAAAATTCCCCACAAAGGTTTGCTCAGGAATGCTGGAATCGAAGCCAGCGGGATCATTGCAGAGGCAACCAGCCTTGAATAACCGGCATCGGTCATCAGCGGTATGGTTTGAGTCAATATCACGGTAATGGAAATCTGAAATAATCCAAAAGCCAGCACCAACACATAGAAACTGCTGGTTTGCATGACCTGCCTACGGGTCATAGAGCGAGCAAAGTCCAACTGCGCCGCTTCTCCCAGGCCCGTAGAAACTTCCTCTTTGGATCGGCCATCCGGATATAGGTCATAATCTTCGGGGCGTCGTCGCACCACAACGGCGGCAGGCAGGGTCAGCAACAAAGCACCAACGCCTAATAGATGCCAGGATTCACGCCAGCCAAATGTATCCACCAGCCAGGTCGCTGCCGGAGGCAACAGAATCCCGGCCAGGGAAATACCCATACCGGCTATGGCCACCGCCCTGCCACGCCGTTCAACGAACCATTTGCCCAAAGTAACATTCACCACCAAGTTGCCAATCATGGCTGAGCCAGCCGTCAGCATCAGCCCATTGACCAGCAGCCACTGGTTTAGCGTTTGGATACTGCCCAGGGTGAACAAGGAACCCGACAGCAATAGTGCTCCACCCAGAATAAATGGCCTGCCGCCATAGCGATCTATAGAGGAACCAATGATGAAACCGGTAGTTGCCAGAACAATCTGGCCGATGGAACGCGCCGCCGTAAACTCCGCCCGGTTCCAGTCGAACTCCTCAGTCATAGGGATCATAAATGAACCAACTACATAGTTGGCCATGCCCACAGCAACAAACTGCGTGACAAATCCGGCAAGGACAATCCGGTAGCCGTAATA
>JAPORB010000111.1 GCA_026710425.1 Gammaproteobacteria bacterium | reverse complement strand
CATCAGTTTGTTGGGAGTGCATATTACCACAGGATCGTATCCCGCTTGACGACATGTATCCTCGATCCGGGCGCGCATCGCGGCATTGGCGATATGTCTGAAATTCCAAGTGACAAGATAATCGACTCCACTAGTAGCAGCGATGGCGATATGGATCGCATCCTCTGCCGCTTGACGGAGAATTATGTCATCTGTGATCAATGACTTGGAGAGTTCCTCGGCTTCCATGGTGGCATCAAGCAGGGGGACTCCCTCAAGCATCGCTACCCCTAAGGCTGCAGCATCTGGATCGCCAGCACTGGCCTCCATGGTAACGAGTACCGACGCAACCAACTCGTATGTCCCGCGCGTGTTGGCCCACCATGCTCAGGTAATTTCTTGATAGGCGGCCATCACAGGGTCCCTCGAGAGTCTGGCGGTCAGATAACTGATCACAAAGTATACACTAAAGACGCTGAAGCGCAATGTATCGTTGCTGTCACCGGCGTTGCTGGGTGAGGTAGGAAAGCTGATCATTGAAGGCGGTCACATGATAGCGGGGAAGCAGTCTGGCTAGGCATTGCATGGTCGCTTGTGACTCTTTTGTGGTGAAGACTGATGTCCATTATCCGACAGATGTAAGATTGCTCTGGGATACGATGCGGTGCTTGATTAGAGATGTGGTACGGCTGTCAAAAATGAGGGGGGAGGGTTAAAGGCTGGCGTCAGAGTGAAAATATTAGTAACGGCATAAGGAATTTGTACAACAATGTTTGCACAAAAGTCAAGAGCACCGATGAGAAAGTGGAAGTTTATCTGGCGCGCTGCCGTGACCTGCTTATTCGTATTGAAGATAGCATGGAGGGGCTGAGCGCGGAGAAGGAGCTAAGGAAATCACCGCATTGGGAAGAATTGCTGGAATACAGGGCTTATGCGTTAAAGTTTATTGATCAGGTGGATCGGCGTTTGCTGAAAGGGGAGATAATTCCACAGGAAGAAAATTATTCACTAACCAGACTAACTTTTACAACCAATTTCCCGGAATATCAAATTCTTGGGCATTAGAAAGGTTTTACTGCACAGTATCTTCCAAGCTCGAAATATTCAAGCCTCCACGCCAGACAAATAGTTTCACAACCAAGTATTGCCTGTTCAAACCTCAGCGGTAACGAGCCGAGCAACTTCAATCCGCGCAAGGATCTGCAATAACTCTCAAGCAATATTACGTTACCGAAGTCCTTCCCCTCAAAATTCGTACATTCCAGCACCGTCAAACCAGCGTTGAACAGTAGTTCCTTATAAGTGGAACGGCTTTCAATGTCAGATAGTGCCCAGCTCTCACACAGCGGTCGAATGTATCTGTTGTAATTTACGTCAGATGTTCTATTAGCCACTAACCAGTCGGAGGCTACAATACGTCCGCCTGGTTTGAGAATTCTGTAGACTTCGCTAAGAAAATTTTTCCTGTTGGAATAATGGCATGCACTTTCGATATTGGTGACAACATCTATCGAGTTATCCTTGAATGGTAGATGATGGTCAGCATTGCCATGGTGAAAGTCGACGAGTTCTCTCACTCCTTCAGTCGCTGCTCTTTGTTCGGCGATTTTAAGCTGATTATGATTAAGATTGACCCCTGAAACCCTGCATCCCCGAGTTTTGGCCAGATGGATGACTGTACCGCCGAATCCACAACCCACATCAACTACATGATGTTCGGCGATTATATTTCCGGGTGCAACGATGGCTTCGGTCATGCGCACCAAAGGGGCTGTCAATTTTTCTCGTCCGGAGAACGGGGCATCTTCTTGCGGATAGTCTTCTTTTTCGAACAACCCAAAGTGGATATCATCGTTCCAGATCGTTGAATAAAATGCATTGGTTTCATCATAATAATTCATTGCCACGCGATTTTGCTTGGTCATAGCAAAATCCGGATTTTTATCAGAATCAAATGCAACCTTCTGCACAGCGAGTTTCCTTGTTAGTGACTGATGTTAATTACCAGCAGATGATTATTATTATAACGACTTTCCGTTCGCTATTTATTTGCGGGCAAGGGTCTGAAGGTGAAGACGATTGCAGTGAGCAAACGTCTTGAAAAGGGAGACTTGGTATTTGTTGAGTGGAGCACTGTTGCCTCTCTATGAATCGCAGAGAGGCAACAGTTTTGACCAATCAGCAACAGCAGCGCCCTGCGGCGATGGCTTCGAGTTGCTCCTCGTTCAGGTCAGTGGATGGAAGGGCCAAGTGCAACGTATTCATATCACTTTCATGAATCTTAATATCCAGACCTTCCGGGACTTCAACTCCCAGTTCCTGCGAAATGGCAGCTTTGGGGTCAGATAACAGTTGACTTCGGAACTCATCATCACTAATTGCCTTGTCAGTAATCTGGCGCCGCATGTCATCTGCTGATTGCAACGGTGTTTCTGCGAAAGATTGCCAATCCATAATATTTTCTCCGGTTATTATTAGGGTAAACTTCATGTAGCCTTTATCCAGTAGCTCTGGAATCAGCATAGTTAATATATTAGTAGGGAGCCTGTGATTATGTCAATTTTTTCAAGGCGGTTTCTGGTAGCATATTGGGCCGGAAGGTTGGTTTCCTTATTAACTAAATAAACCTATAAGATATTGATTTTATTGACAATAAAATTAAGTTTGCCCCCCCCCCCCATTTAATCTATAATACTTATCTATAATTTGAATAAGAAAATGACCATTTATGCAGCTTTTTTGGTGATTTTTCTCAGCCTAACCCAATGCAAAATTTAAGTTGGACCAAAGACCAATGCAGCTACTTTATCCTTAGCTTGCAATATAATCTTTATCACAGTGTATTTGTTTTCGATGCGCTTAAGTATTGTGAATTGACTGCCACTCTATCGTCATTGTTCAGAATTTCATCACGAATGATGAAGTATTGGATATGAACACAGGGCTAAACATAAGCAAGAAAGGAAAAGAGACGACATGGTAGAATGATCAATTCATGATTTTGTTTCACGACTGACTGTGTAACAGCATGAGCTGACTGTTACCCAGGTCCGAACAGTGAAGTATTTTCATGTGCAAGCCAATTGATGATTACAGTACTGGATAATCAGCCTTACAGTCGGGGTGGGGTATAATGTTAGAGTGGATGGATTTCAACAAGATTGCTGCCAGCAGGGGCAAACGTCAGTTGCTTGACTACCCTCTGACCGTGACTGTGCCGCGCGAACGTCTCTTTCTTACCGTTGCCGCTCTGGTTTTTGTACTGATGATGGTCGGCGCATTCTATGGTCAATTAATGTTTGGGGTTACCATTGATGGTTTGCTGGTAAGAATGCAAAGCGATCAGGATCAGAGTTCAGTCCGGGCCGAACTGCAAGTCACATCAGATATTGCACAACGAATTGAACCTGGCATGTTGGCTTGGGTGGAGTTAACTTTACCGGGTGGCAAAGAAGTGATGCGGGGGGAAGTCATAGCAATAGTCGACGTGACTCCACCGAAAGCATTTGATAATGACTCAGTAGTTGAACGTAATATCCAGCATAGAGTAGATATAGCCATTTTCGGGAATCCTCGACCAGACCTGCCGGATGGTACACCCTGTCGTACACAGATCGCCCTTGGCTTTAATTCCCCGGTCGCGCTAATTACAGGACAAATTTTTTGAGAGTTGGTGTCTGTATTGATAAAAGCCTGTACACGAGACTTTTAGGATGCAGGTAGTAACTTCATGGATGAGTCTAAATCGCCTATTTATTACCTATACTTCTCATTTCTGTGTGTAACTCGATTGCGATTTCGCCATTGGAGTTTAAGAGGCCGAGTGGGGTTTAACCGTCTATCATGGGCCAAATCATGAGTTTGTACCGTTCCCTGAACATGAGTATTTTAGGTATTACTCTAGGATATGCAATCCGTAACAGGTTAACAGATCGATTAAAATTCCAAGTCACGATCAAACCACAGGCGCATGATTGGTGAAATTTGATGCATAACAACTTCCTTATAGCCAATATACAGCTTGCCGCAAGGAGTAATGGAAATTCCATGCAACCGTATAATTTGCGCTACGATTACCATTTGATATCTAGTGTGTTTAAGTACACCCATAGGAAGGGCAGAGTTTGATGTTTGGCTTCAGCTTTACCCGGCAATCAAAAGGAAAATCTGCCGATTCCAAGCCGTATCAAAGGGTGCGCACGCCACTGCAGATTCAATCGCATGCCACGGAGTGCGGAGCTGCATGTCTTTGCAGCATGCTTGCCTATTTTGGGCGCTGGGTGCCCCTAAGCGAGTTGCGCGTCAGCTGCGGTGTCAGTCGAGATGGTTCAACAGCCGCTGGGATATCGCGGGCAGCCAAGGAGTATGGTCTGGTTTGTCGAGGCAGAAATGTGAATGCCAGCCACTTGCGGGAACTGCCCATGCCGCAGATTATTTTCTGGGAATGGAACCATTTTCTCATCCTTGAGGGGTTCGACAAAAATTTTGCGTATTTGAATGACCCAGCAATGGGACGCCGCATTATTACCCTAGAGGAATTTGATCAGAAGTTCTCTGGGATAGCCCTGAATTTTACTACCGGTCCTGATTTCCAGCGCGGTGGTGTTTACCCAAGCACTCTGCGACACATTCGTACCTGGTTCAAGGATGTTTGGGGAGATATGGCTCGTGCATTACTCTGTGGACTAGCGATAGCGGTGTTGGGGCTTGCTGCTCCGGTGGCATTGGGCCTTTTTGTAGACCGGGCACTGATGCAAGACGGTTACCAGGGTGGTTTGGTGGCTACGGTTGCAATCGCCGCTATCCTAGTCTACTCACTGAGTTGGCTGAAAACTCATATTTTGCAGCAGGCCTCGGCCAAAGTCTCAATTATTGCTGCCGATCGTCATTTGTCCAGAATATTGCGCCTACCATTGTGCTATTTCAGTCATCGGCTCGCTGGTGATTTGACCAGCCGTGTTCTTTCCATAGAGCAGATTGCCAAGGGTTTGCCTAATCACTTCATGGACCTATTGATTGAAGTCGCAATCAGCTTGGTATTTCTGGCTGCCGTTGGTTTTTATGATCCATTGTTGGCATTGATCATCTTTGGTTTGGCCGCAGGCAACATCATACTGGGGAGCATTGTGATACACATACGCTCAGATGCAAACCATACTTTGCGACATGAGCAGGGTTCAATGGTGGGGCTGAGTATGTTGATGCTGCAACGAACGGACATATTACGGATGACTAGCACTGATGATGGCTTTTTCAACCGTTGGAGTGGTCACCAGGCTCGTGAAATGGCGGCACGTCAACGGTTCATGGAATGGGGCCACATTAATGCGGCTCTGCCGGGTTTGTTCATGATGCTGGCCCATGCAGTATTGCTTGCTGTGGGAGCCTACAAAGTCATGGCAGGGGATCTAACCGTTGGTGCACTGGCTGCAGTTTATGTTCTTGCTGCCATGGTGCTGATGCCAGTCGGTCGTTTCGTGGAGTTCTCCAATGACCGGCAGGCACTTGAAGCCAGTTTACAGCGACTGGAGGACATCGTACAGACTGAGCAGGACTCACGCTTTAAATATCGGAGTGATGCAAAAGGAGCCACTGCCACTTTGAACGGTAAATTACGTTTAGCAGGGCATGTGGAATTGAAAGAGGTAACTTTTGGTCACGACAAGGGGCGACAACCGCTGATCAAAAATTTCAACCTGAAGATCCGGCCCGGTCAGCGAGTTGCTCTAGTTGGTGGTAGCGGTTCCGGTAAATCAACGCTAGCATCACTGGTCGCTGGAGCATTCGAACCTTGGTCTGGAGAGATATTGTTCGATCACCGTGCGCGCCGGGATATTCCAGATGAAGTGATGGTGCGTTCCCTGTCAATGGTGGAACAGAATCCAGTGCTATTTTCGGGGACTGTCCGCCAAAATATTACACTTTGGAATACTGCAGTGCCTGATGAGATACTGGTGGCTGCGGCCCGAGATGCACAAATTCATAATCGTATTATCGAACGACCTGGTGGCTATGAAGTATCGGTGCTTGAAGATGGCAGTAATTTCAGCGGTGGTGAGCGCCAACGCCTGGAGATAGCACGCGCACTGGTTGGTGACCCAACGTTACTGATCCTTGATGAGGCCACGAGTGCACTAGATGCCATCACAGAAAATGCGGTTGATGATGCACTGCGCCGCCGCGGAGTAAGCTGCCTGATCATTGCGCACCGCCTAAGCACAATTCGAGACTGTGATTTGATCATCGTACTTGATAGTGGAGTTGAGGTGCAGCGCGGTACTCATGATGAACTTATGAAGGACAGGCACGGTCTCTACCGCCGCCTGATCCAGTCGGGTTAGAACTATGTCCGAACAATATCATCAGCCGCTTGCCGACCTGGCCGCCACTGGGGAGCTTGTACCGTGCGCAGGTAACATGTCGCTGAACATCGACGATCCCGGATTTGTCTGGTTCGTGGAACGTGGTGTGGTGGATGTATTTCTGTTCGAACGAGCGGCAGAGATTGAACAATCGGCACCGCAGCATATGGTTCGGTGTGAAGTTGGACGTTTGCTTCCTGGCGTTATGCCGCAGGAGGGCGAAACGACATTGAGTCTGGTTGCCAAGGGAGTTCCGGGTACATTGTTGCGACGGTTCTCCGTAGAAAGTCTCAAGAAGGTGAAACCCGAAGAACTGGCGGTAGCATTGGATGCCTGGATAAAGGATATTTCCCTTGTCCTGGCGGCAGATATCATGCAGCAGCCATCCCCGGATGTTCATGTTGAGCCCGGCAAGAGGCCAACGATGGAAGCTCGCACAATCTCAACCCTTCGGGGCGTTTGTTGGGTGCGTTTACCTGCCGATGATGGGTTGTTTATGGGGTTGATCGAAACCGCATCTCAAGATGCAGCTGAAATCGGCAAACAAAATCTGGTTCCACTGACCCATGCCACCTGGCTGACGCTGGCGCGACCAAGCCATTTAGATGTGGTACTTTCTTCTGCAACTTTGGCAGAGCGGGCCGAACTTCTGCCTGCACTAAAGGAATTCCACCGGGTGGCACTTGCCCTGCAACGCATTAACCGTAGTCTGATGATCGTGGATCAGGCTAATCTGGATCGCGCCCGTGCTAGCAGTCGTGAAATAGATGAAGATAACGCTCGCCGCCGGTTGTTCTCTTTGGGTGGTATTCCGGGCATGGAAGAGGAAGCCAGAGACGACACCATGTTGGCGGAGGTGCTACGCATTGTCGGTCGGCATGAAGGCATTGACTTCAACCTGAACATGAAATCCGATGCTTCTGGGTTTGTTCCTGACCTCGGTTATATCATGGATGCCTCAGGGGTACGCGGGCGTCGAGTGCGGCTGTCAAGCGTCAACCGTTGGTGGACCGGTGACAGCGGGGCAATGTTGGCATTTCGTGCCGACGACAATCACCCAGTAGCCTTGCTGCCTGGTTTACTGGGGCGTTACCGTTTGGTCGATCCGGTTACTGAAAGCACAATAAAGGTTACATCAATAGAAGCTGCTTCACTTGATGACAATGCATGGCAATTCTACCGACCGCTTGAACCTTCTACCATTAGTCCACTGAATCTTCTGAGGGCAGCTGGAAAGGAATTGGCCGCTGGATTCTTACGATTCATGTCAATGGGACTGCTCGGTGGGATGATTGCTCTGATACCGGCACTGGCACTTGGCTTCGTTGTTGATTGGATAACTCCAAATGTCACTTCTGAGCCCTTATTCACCATTAGTGCTGCATTGGTTCTGTCCGCAGTACTCTGGACCCTTTTACGCACATTGCAGGGTATGGCTCTAATGCGTCTTGAAGGTCGTCTTAGCGCAAAGTTTGAATCGGCACTCTGGGACCGTTTGTTGCGATTGCGTCCTGGTTTTCTGCGTAAGTATCCTGCCGGTGACCGTGCGATGCGAGCTATGAAGTTCTTCCGCAGTCTGCGTGACATTTTGCAGGGGGTGGCGGTCAACGATGTGCTGTCTATTCTTTTCGTATTGCCGGCACTGGTCCTCATTTTCCTTTACAACACTGCCCTTGGTCTCGCGACCGCCATATTCGGTATGTTGTCGCTGATCACCATAATAATTCTTGCCCAGCGGCAACTCAGACCTTACGGAAGGACAGTGCGCGCATACCAGAAGTTGAGTGGGCTCATCTATCAACTGGTCAACGGCATTGCCAAACTGCGCGTCGAGGGTGCGGAAGGATCGGCTTTCGCCGCTTGGGCCCAAACCTATGCCGAACAGCAGCATGCCGAGCTGGATATCGGTGCCTGGCATGCACATCTGCGTGCATTCGGCACTGCGTTGCCATTGATTGGTGCTGCTGTGATTCTGGCAGTTGCACCAACGCAAAACCTTAGTGCAGGTGCCCTCCTTACCATTTATGCCGCCTTCATGCTGTTTGTCATGGGATTGTTACGGTTCAGTGCCTCAATCGTGGTGTTTGTTAGCATAGTCCCTGAGTTTTCCCGAATCCGCCCATTCTTTACTGAAGTTCCAGAGATAAGTTCTGGTGGAGATCCCGTCAGCAGCCTCGGTGGAGACATAGTATTTGACCATGTCTCGTTCCGCTATGAGGCGGATGGTCCGCTCGTACTTAATGATGTATCGATTCGTGCCCGTCCCGGAGAATATGTTGCTATTGCCGGTGAATCCGGGTCTGGCAAGAGTACTTTGTTTCAGCTTGCGCTCGGTTTGCATAAACCAACTGCTGGTGCTGTGTATTACGATGGGCGTGATTTACGTCAGTTGAATTTGAAGCAACTACGACGAAAGATCGGTTCGGTGCCTCAGGAAGTTTGTCTCAATCCGATGGATATATGGGATAACATCGTGGGCGAGGAGGAAAATGTCGATACTGATACCCTGTGGGATGTGGTGCGTGCGGTCGGCATTGACGATGTTATTGAGGCTATGCCGATGCATATGCTGACTTATATCGGGGATAGTCAAAGTGTCGTATCTGGGGGTGAGGCGCAACGGTTTACGATTGCCCGTGCTCTGTTACGCAAGCCCAGAGTGTTGCTTCTTGATGAGGCAACAAACTGGCTGGATAACGAAAGCCAAGCGAAAATCATGGATGCGCTGGCACTACTGGCTTCGACTCGAATCGTGATAGCCCATCGGCTATCCACCTTGAGCAATGCGGATCGGATTTATGTCATGCGGGCTGGAGTTATTATTGAGGTAGGAACCTATAAGGATCTAATCGAGGCGGGTGGTTATTTCAGCAGCTTGATTAGCCGCCAGGAAATCTAGGAATATGGAAAGTTGGTGAATTACGGTCTAGGTAAGTCTTGATTGTAAACAGAATGATAGCATTTGTTATCTTCAGGCTTGTCGGTATAAGCTAAGTTTCAGCCAGTGGTGCATTGTGTCTCGCACCTTTTTGCAGATGCGAAACGAATGTATGGTTTAGATTCTGACCAGTATCCAATGGCTTGCGCCCTAGATTCTCCAGTACAGGTTTGTCCTGTCCTAATCAATCTGGGCGCGAATGGCCTGAAGTCGGGCTTCCCGAAATGCTACATCAGTGAGCGTTCTTTGCGAAAGAATCTCATCATCGACATCAATACCAGTATAGACCTCAACAAATGCCATATTGGATAAACGGTTCGTTACCAGATTCATCATTGTTAATGACCTTGCCATCCAGATGTCGTCAAGTAGTTCTATCTTGGAACTCATAAGCCGTTTGATGGCATCACCGAAGTGATCATAATAATCAGAGCGCAAGCTAACATAGCGTTCCTTGTCAATGTAACTCACGGTGCGACCATAGCGTGTTTCCCTGGCGCGCTGTTCATTTGGAATCATTTCAATTACCCAAACTTCGCGGTTGCGTACAATCGATTCTTCAAGTAAGTTGATGGCATACTGATCCAGTTTGCCAGTACTCATGTCTTCAGTAGTGAACTCGGAACCAAACACAGAAGCCGCTTCCGATTCGTCATCGGAATTACTGCTGGCGATACGTTTCACCCGTCCAAGCGCAGAGAGATAAATCCAGGACTCATTTTGCCGATTGGCATCATCATAGTTGTAGATAAGCAGGCCTATACCGCGCTCATCGGCAGGTTCAAGTACAATGTTGACCGACCGACTGTCAAGACCTGTTGGTCCATAATTTTTGCTAATTGATTCAATCGACTTGACTCGAGGTCGCTCAGCGCAAGTGATGCGATTGTCGTCAACACCAAAGCGACAAGTTGACAACCTCATGCGGTGGAATGCCGAATCAGAAGTTTCGCGCAGGTATCCCTCAACTTTGCGCATGATTTCTCGGCCATCCAACTTATGCACTGTCGTTGTTTCCTCCACTTCCGATATCGATTCAGCAGCTCCCGCCTGACTAATAGCAGACGATAGAAAAAACATTGTCGCAGTGATCCAGACCATATCTCTCAAAATCATGCTGGCTTTTCCTTGATTGTGATGCGTCTGTCGATATTGTTGATCCCAAAAGTGGGCTTGAAAACCATAATCAATGCAGGAATTAGGAATAAGTCGCAGAGCAGTGCCATGATAATGGCGAGTGAGCCGAAAAATCCCATGCGTGCCATGCCAAGATAATCTGAAAAACTCAGAAGCATGAAGCCAAGCCCAAGTACCATGGTGGTGAACATCACCGCCTGACCCACTTGGCTTATGGTAAGGCGCAGAGATTCATTTATGCTGCCGGTTTTGGTCAAATGCATACGATAGTGAGTCATGAAATGGATTGTATCGTCGACAGCGATGCCAATGATGACCGGGGCGATGAGTAAAGTATCAGCATCAAGCGCAACCCCCAACAGACCCATCAATCCAATACCAAGCAAGGCAGGAATCAGATTAGGAATCATGGCGATTAATCCGCCTTGAAGTGAACCGAGTGCAAAGATTAGCATTAGGCTGATGATCCCCAAAGCTAGGGCAAAACTTTCAAACTGGGAAACGGCAATCTCGTCGGTGACTCGCCACTGCAAGGCCATACTTCCTGTCAAATCTATATCCATGGAGGGATAATCATTGCGCAAGTGGGAAAAGGTCGAATCAATTTCTGCGCCGATTTGATCAAAAAAGTCACCAAATTCACTAGTGCTTGCATCAATGATGTTCAACGTTATTTGCGCCTTGCTATAGTCGTCAGAAACCAACGAGCGTCGGTCATCAGGATTGGCACTATTGAACAGATAAAGCAATTGAGAGACCAGTTGGCGTGTATCAGGAATTCGGAAAAAGGCCGGATCGCCATCATTCATTACCTCATTCGTATCCTTGACGATATTGACGATTGAGTGAGCGCGGGTAATAAAACGGCTTTGTGATTCAAGCACTCGTTCTTGCAAGGTATCGACTGCCCGCAAGATTTGCGGATCTAGCATGCCTTCGTCCAAGCCGGTATCGATAACGATCACCATACTCTGGGCACCTGCCATGTTCTCGTCAACGATCCCATGAGCCAGGCGCAGAGGATTGTCCTCCTTCAATACTGTGTTGATATTGGTGTTAATCTCAGTTCGGGTAGCTCCCCAGGTGCAGACTCCCAAAATGATGGCGAACACTGAGATGATTAGGTGCGGTTGACGAGCAACGATATGGGGCACAGTTTTCAGAATTTGCTGGTGCCAGTTTACCACTACATAGGTTAGAACACTGATGGCAATGATATAACTGCCCATTGGCAGGCCGAGGCCTATGTATATCAAGATTGCATAGACGGCAAGCAGGCCTATTTTCCAGTTATTAGATATTTTGTTCCAAGCGAGAGCAAGGTAATCCGGCAGGGAAAGCTGCTCTGCACCCGGGTAGCCTGGATGCCATAGATTGAGCAAGATTGGCAGTAAAATTACAGTAAACAAAAAGGCCAAAATAATGCCGACGGCCGATGTATAGCCAAATACTTCGAGCGGTACCAGATCGGCAATGACCAGCGTCAGCACGCCAGCCGAAGTGGTCAAGGTGGTGAGAAGAAGCGCAAGGCCGGTATGTCCATAGGAGAGTGAAACAGCATGATCATGCTCCTCACCGGAGCGTCGAAAGGAAAAATAGGCACTCATAACATGAACACAATCGGCAATGCCAACAGCAAATATGAGCAACACGGTGAGTGAGATCATCTGTGACATACCAACATTTAGCCATGCGGTTATTCCCCAAGTCCAAATCACGCTCAAGGCAATGGTAAGGATGGGCCACAGTACTGCACTGAAAGAGCGGAACAAGACCCAAAGTAGCACCAGAAAAATCAACACCATCATGAGGCCAAGCCAAGCCAGTTGACTCAGTGCCTGTTGCATGAAAGTCATGGTTGGTGGTGTACCCACCGGATAGAACTCAAGTTGCCCCTGGTATTTCTGCCACAAAGCTGAGGTGGCGGCGTTGAAGGCGGTATAGGAGAGAACGTCAACGGGTTCAAATTCGACTTGGGCGACGGTGGCTTCCTCATTGAACTCCAGTTCCTGTTGGCTGTCCACAGCGAAGTCGAAACTGGGATCCAATTCAATATCGGATTCATCCACTATTGGTGTGGACTCCGTCACTGGTTGCATGCCGAAATCGGTCTGAATAAGAACCATGCCATATTCGGCTTCGGTAGAATACATAAGGCCGAGCAGATCTTCTTGTTCAAGTGCTTCGGCTTTGATTTGTGCCAGCTCGGTATCAGATTCGGGTAATTTCGCCGGCACCAGTCGTTGAGACAGCAAGGTCTCTCCTTCGCTATGCTGCAGGCGGATATTGGTAACCGATAGTACTCGGCGAATATGGCTGAGTTCGTTAAAGTCCACCAGCACACCATCGATTTCTGTGGGATAGTCTGCTGGATTGAGATGTTGCCAATTGCGTAAGTCATCGGTCAGTTGCTGCACGGCCATAAGTGAGGCACGGGAAAACACATCGCCATCATGTGGCCGATAAACGAGCAGGACGGAATCGTCGCTACCGAATTGACGTCGGTATTTGCTGAGTGCCACTATGGCCGGGTCTGTATCCTCAAGGAAGGCATCGGTGCTCAGATCTAGTTCTGTGCGAGTGATTGCACCATACAGCATAAAAATGGTGATCAAGACCACACCGACCAAGATGAAGCTGCGCAGACGAATCGCCCAAGCGGGCAGTCCTGCAAAAAACCGATTCAGGGCAAGCAGATATTTATCCAATTGACACCAACCAATTAATCTAACCAGCTTCAATATTAACAATTATCGCCCATTAAATACCAGAGCTGGATTGACAAAGATTCCATATTTAATCTGTAATGACTTTTCACTAATCAGTGTTTTTGCTGAAGTGTACTTTCTTCATGCGATTCTTCAACACATCAAGTCTTTTAATATCTGAGTATCATTACTGAATTCCGCCGACCCATTAATATTCCTGTTGCTGAGGTCATATTAAAGGCGCTATCCGACTT
>JAPORB010000034.1 GCA_026710425.1 Gammaproteobacteria bacterium | reverse complement strand
GGCCATTCTTCAGCCTGGTAACGGCATTCTTAAAAACACCATATTCCTGATCGCGACCACGAAAAAAGGCTTCACGACCTACCTCTGCCCGGTCAGTATCACCCAACCAGATTTCCAGCGGAATCGGCACTGCAGGGTAAGGTTTTGGAAATGGTTCTGATTTCATAAATGTAGATAATACAATGAAAGGCGAGTTGACCCTACACCGACCAAGTCATTCAATCCATCGCCTGAACATGGATCACTATTAGCTCTTGCGGCCGCAACAGTGGTAAGGCAGCAGATCACGATTCTTGGTCTCAAGGGTCTTGACGTTTCCGCAGTAGCCGCAGCATCGGCCTAAGGTCCAGAAGTTGGATTCAAATCACTCGGTGGCTGCCTGCTAAGTGGCAAAACGGTCCATTAAATGGATGAGCGAAACGCCTTCGCGGTGTGATTTGCCGGGGCTTTTTGTGACATGGGATTTACCTCTCAATGCTTGAACATCCCCCCATGATTAGCATGCATGTCAAACTCAATATATAAAAAATCATGGAATCATAATCTATTATCTTTCTTCATTCTTTTTTGCCCAATATTGGGTATTGCTCAAAATTTGTAGTTACATCACCTGAGTTACTTTTTTAACCTTATAACAAAATCTTTGGTGTGATAGAACACAAATCCAGCAAAATAGTTCTTGTCAAAGCAGTTATTGCAACAGCTCGGCTTCTTCCATGCGGGCAGCCCGCAAGATGGATTCGAAGGAATAGTTGTCCTCATGACAGGCAAATTCATACAAGCGTTTATCAGCAGCCATACGCTGCAACAAAACCTCTCCGGTTATTGATTCTGCATACGCCTATGGATCATTGATGGTGAATATAAAAACCAGCTCATCCGGTGAAATCAAAGCAATGGTTTCCCTAATCTCAAGTTTTTCCGGAGCTCTAAGAAAAGGATTGGTCTGTTCAGCACAAAAATTACGAGTATGAATGACCAGCGAATCACTCTCATACCGGGCGATAGAATCACGATGTACTCCCTGTTTTGCACAATCTGAATATTACGCAACGGGTTGCACCGTCGGCAATGTTCATAGCACCGAATGTATACAGCAAGAGCAACTGTATTAAAGGGGAGATACAGCGATCCTGAATGTTTCTGGTTTCCGGTTCATCAGAAAGTCCAAATCCATAATCGCTCCATTGCTCATAAATATCCCTGAAATCGAGCCGGGCAGGCAATCTGCCATCAGGCGGATAATGATGGAGATGCGATATTCGCCATTTATTCGGGAAATACTAACCGGTGCGATATCAAAATTCTGGTCAGCCTGCTGGTTGATGACACCCCCGACAGGCGGCGGTGGTCTGTTGAGATTACTGGGCAGGCGGCGTTGCTATTCATTTTCCCAGACCCGTCGTTCCAGATCATAATCCTCTTCTATATTACAAGACTAACGGGTTCCCAGATTGTTTAGGCGAAGGAAAGGTGTCAGAGATGAATTGACCCACTGCCCTTGCAGATCAGGATAGGCATATTCGGTGCGGGTTGCGCTCCAGTTAGCATCGGCGGCTTGTGCAGAAGACGGCAAGGCCGACAACGCAGCAATAATTACTACCCTGCCATTATTCATTGGGCCAGAGGATCTGGCCTGATCTGAAATTTCACCATCTTGCTAGTGCTGCCCTTGCCTCCCTCGGTATGCCAGTTGAAATTGGTGCCATAATTGGCCCAAACGGCGCGCCCCTTCCAACCAGTCTCTGGATCGTCAATTCGACCGTCTAGACCGCGGGAATAAAATCCAAGCGGGTAAGGCACGCGCATAATGACCCACTCACCAGTGTCAGGGTTCAGTACCTTGAGTGAATCGGAACCCGACCCATTCGCTATGGGTACGCGCTCGCCTAGACCGAGCGTGTTGAAGTTATCCACCCAGTTATAATAGTGAAAGTCTGCTTTAACATCCGTGCCTTTCAGGGTCGGACCCGGTGCCTCATAAAGCATCCAGCCTTCGGGACAATGCTGGGATGTGACAGTAGCAGGTCCGTTCAACACTTCACATTTGCTGCGATCAAAGCTGGCCAGATGGCTACTTCCAGAGAGAGCAGTCCAGATGACACCATTGCTGTCCGCATCAATACCCCGCGGTCCAAAACCTTGGAGCTCTCCATCAATTACCGGCACCTCGTAAACTTCTGTGATACAGGTTTCAGGAGGATTGTTGCCGATGTCAAGGCGATAGATGCGTCCCGGAAACTCCTGACCAGCTCCCCAGACTACATTGTCAGCCGGATTCACAATAATGCCGTAATTCGACCCAGGAGACATGCGGGTATCCAACTTAGGATCAAAATCGCCACCCTGTTGCGGATCGAACAAGGGGCCAACCGGCTGATTCCAGGGTTTGGTAATGCGTCCGTCGCCATTAGTGTCCACCACCAGTGGACACCAGCCCTGGGATAGTTGCTCATCGCCCGTCTGATCGAATAGACGAGTATTCACCCATCCAATGATATCACTCAGTGTGCTGAAATAGAGCATACGATCTTGGTCCCAGCCAAACTGCAGATGGTGCGTGCCAAAGCAGGTATCGATCAATTCGAATTCTTCAGTGGAAGGGTCGTAGTATGAAGCTTGGCGGGTACTGGCTGACGGCGCAAAGTACTCCACGAATTTGTTCTCCGAGCCGGGTCGGCACCAGTCTGGTAAGCTGTTGCCCCTCACCTTGGTTGTCATCCAGACTCGTCCCAACTCGTCAAACATCGGATTGTGTGGATCCGCCGGTCGCTGCCATAAGGGCTCCGGGCCATAGTAAGCGGATGGTACCGGAAATTGTTGAACGAAGCGGGTCACGGCAGGATTATCCGGGTTGTCCCTGACTGGAATGACAATCTCTCGCCACTCGGCAGTTTTCGGGTCAAGCTCCAGAAGTGCTCCGTGTCCTCCGTCGACTCCGTATACAAGACCATTGGCATTGAGCGTCGGATCACGTTTGTCGGTGGTGATCTCGTCATGCACGTAGGAGGACTCGTTACCCCAATCCCATTGGGTTATGACCACATTACGCTCAGTGCCCACAGGTCGAGGCGGCACAGGTGGCAGTTCACCCGCAGCGATGCGATCACTCCAGTCTGCGTACATTTCCATCCCCGCAGGTCCAAAAAAATTGGCAAATCCAGCCATGAGGGCTCCTCTGATACCCATGCTGGTCCGGTAACGCCAGGCTTCAACGCTTGATTCAAAATCAATATGACTGAGATGATCGAGTGTGCGTGTCGCCTTATTCCCCAGTTGATGGCAGAGCTGGCATCGCTGTTTGGTTGTGTCTATCCAATGTTCCTGGCTGCGCATTAATGCGGAAATGCCATTGCCATCCGGACCAGTGCCTGGAAACGCCTCGCGATCGGGAATGTCGAGCAAGGCATACCAGTAGTTCGCCGGATAAACCTGAGCAGCCAACAGAGGATCATCTGCTGTGAATGCCTTGAGGCTAACACCGGAGGCTCCTGGCCGTAGGAACATCGGATCGGAATCTATCAAGCCATACCCACGCACCCAGACACTGTATTGCGCCTCGGGCAATTCCGGCAACACAAATCGTCCCTGGTCATCAGTCACAACAATCTTTACGAAATGCGTAGGCATTTCATCGGTTTCCGCAATTACCCAAACCCCGGCTTCAGCTCCACTGGCACTTTCTACCACTCCCTCAATTACTCCCTCCTCTGCCGTTTGTGCAGTAGCAGGCAATAGGGATATGATAAGAATAAGTAAGCTAAAGCCTACCTGCCGCAGACTTTCAGCTTTCCGCTGATCAGGAATGTTTTTGACGGTTTGTCTTGAAAAAGTCATGGCTTACTCCGATACACTCTGCAGGCAAATTGCCGATTATTTAATCCAAATGTTGCCCAACTATAATCCGGTATTGCCCTGAATTAGCAGCCGCGTGGAGAGCAGCCCTAAGTTCTGACAAACTCACTATATTGCTTGATATAGGCGATTTTGACAATCATGTTATGAAAAGTCGGTTGATGAATGGCATCATTTCGGAACTGATGACAGCAGGTGAAAATTAAACTACTGCGAGTTTCAGGTTTTCCCTGGAAGTTCTGTCCAGTGACCCGAAATCAAGAATCCCGTGGCAACATAACCTCTCTATGCTACAACACTTAAATCTGAAATTGGCTAATGGCTGCAAAAACTTCAAGGGGATCATTGCCTGAAGGAGGTCTTCGCAAATTGAACTTGCTGCTTCATGGTTCAGGTGAAGTGTTTTCGCATGTGCCATGGCTATTCGACCTTGGGATACTCTCCTTCGCCTCACTCTATCGGGTAGGAGGTGTTGCCTTCAATCTTGACGAGCCGGTTTTGACGCATTCGGCTATGACGATTTCGGGGCTGATTAGATCCGTTCGTTCATCTCCTACCATTTCATGGCGACGTAAGCACGGTTGTTCGAAGAAGATGGTATTTGGCTTTTTTGACAGAGCTTTTACCTGTCTTTATTAAACTGATAGCCTGGCGCACTGCCATATCAACCGAAGGATTGATCAGGGTAATGCGAAAACTACAAGTTCTGGTGCTGGAGAGGTTGCAACACTCAGGGCAATATATTGCTTTCCATCAACAGCATAACTCATTGGGGCACCTATAGGGTTAGCTGGCAAGTCTATCCGTGCAAGCTCTTGACCGCTTGCCTTGTCTCGGGCAATCAGCATAGGGCCGTAACCCGCATTTTGCCCATGCACCAGCAGTGTCGCTGTGACCAGAATCGGATATCGACCACCGCCTCCAAGCGGTGGCAGTTCAACACCTTCTAATGCCGAATTGTTCTCCACACTGGCCATGCCCTCGCCGTTGGGTACCTGCCAGAGAATCTCACCCCGATCCATGTCAAAAGCCGTGATCGTTGCATATGGCGGCTTAAGTATAGGCAGTCCCTGCGGGCCAGGTAAACCGCGGTTCTGCTGACGGATATAACGCATATTTGACCCATCCCGCGGCAATTCCACCATGTAAGGCAGTGTTGGCGCATTCAGGGAAGGCACATACAGCACATTGGTTTGTGGATCAAAGCCTGCCCCATGCCAGTTTGCTCCACCTCCGACTCCCGGCAAAAAAACAGTTCCAAGCTTTCCTGCGGTCTCATCCGGCAGCGTTGCGGGAGTGAACAATGGGCCAGTAACGTAGCCTTCAATAAGTTTCAATGCCGCAACCTTGAGATCCGGCGTAAAATCAATTAAGTCATCTTCGGACAAGCCTTGTCTTGCAAAAGGTGGCGGCTTGCTTGGAAAGGGCTGAGTTGGGGAAGCTCTCTCACCCGGCATTGTGGTGACTGGAACTGGCTGTTCCGGCATTGGCCAGACTGGATTACCGGTAACACGGTCAAAAACATATACCCAACCCTGCTTAGTAACCTGCGCCAGTGCCTTGATTTGCCGACCGTCAACACTGATGTCCATCAAGTTGGGTGCAGCTGGTGTATCGTAATCCCAGATGCCATGATGGATCATCTGAAAATGCCAGACTCGTTCGCCGGAAGACGCATTAAGTGCCACCACACTTTGCGTGAAAAGATTATCACCGGGGCGGTGACCGCCGTAAAAATCGTTGGTTGCTGCTTCGGTCGGCAAATAGACAAGGCCAAGTTCTGGATCAGCACTCATCTGAGTCCAAACGCCACCATTACCTGTATAGTGCCAGGATTTTTCCTCCCAGGTCTCTACCCCAAACTCTCCGGCCTGGGGAATGGAATGAAAAGTCCAAATTAATTCCCCGGAACGAATGTCAAACCCCCGAATCCAGGTGGGCGGACGCTGTCTGCTTCGGGGGCGATTGGAGGTGATCTGGTTGACAATAACGATATTGCCGACAATTACCACAGGCGATACCGTGCCGAGGGGCACCGCCCCGTTATAATCTGGCGCATCCCTGTCAGCTCTGGGTATTCCCTCGGTCAGATCAATACGACCTCCAGCAAAATCCGTATCAGGCTCTCCGGTTGCCACATCAATGGAAAACAAATAGCCATCATTGGTTGCAAAGACGATGCGTCCGGCACTAGCGTCGCTCCAGAAGGCAACTCCCCGATGATGATATCCCAACGGGCTGATAGAGTTTCCAGAAAGATAAGCCTGCGGATCAAAGGACCACAACAGTTCTCCGCTGACTGCTTCCAAAGCTGCGACCTGGTTGAGTGCAGTCATCATGTAGAGCACACCATCCACCATCAATGGCGTTGCCTGCATGCGACCAAATCCTGGCGCGTTGTCAGCGTCCCCAAGATCTAGCTCGGAATCAATGGAGACCCAATGCCAGATCATCTCAAGCCGAGTAAAGTTATCGCCGTTTATCTGGGACAGCGTGGTGAATTTGGTGGAACCCGAATCGGCAGCGTAGCTGATCCACTCTCCGTCAATACTTCCACTTTGTCCAAAGGTCGGGACATTGGCGGCAAAAATGGCAAGCATGAATAGCGCAGACTGACAACAGGCCAGACAAGCTGGCTTTGGCAGGAGTCTCATCATTGGCGGCTCCTTTTTTGCATGACTGAATACGTAAGAAATCCGCTTAGATTCTGCTTTGTTGCTGATCAGGAGGGCCTTGACTTAACTCCGACTCGCCTGCTCCAAGCTCAATCAGCACTTCGCTGGCGGTAGGACCGGGTTTGTCAGCAAGGGCGAAATTGAAAAAACTGGTTCTGCTCTCGGTGAGATTCGCCAGATCCAAAGGTGTCTGTCCCCTGCCGTTGTCGGCATTGACATCGGCACCTCGCTGCGCCAGTTCCCGGACGACAGAAGGCAGGTTTCGCACCGCAGCAAAGTGTAGCGCAGTCGCTCCAGTGAAATCCGCATGCTGAGGACTGACCCCATGCTCTGCTGCTACCCGCACGGCCTCCAGTGTGAGCCGCTCTTCACCCACCGGATCGAAGTTTTGGATGACATAAAACCTGTTGCGGTCACTTCCACCCAAAATAGCCGCCTGGATGGCATTTGAAAATCCTCCAACGACTTTTCTGTCCTCAGGTGCCGGGGGATTAAGACGGGATGCTCTGTCCCTTAGCCGCTGGAACTGTTCCTTGTTGGTCAGTAGCGGATTTGCCCCCCAATCCACCAGAGTTTGCATGATTTGCGGTTCGCGGAAATAAGCGGCCAACCAGTAGGGTGTGGCACCAATGTGGTGAGTACGCAGTACCCAATCCTCGCTGGCCCGCTGCACTGGAGTGGCTTTTTTAATCCGGACATCCGGATTAGCACCCTGCTTCAGCAACGCCTTAACCAATGGCTGATCCCCACGCAAGATTGCCGCATGCAAGGCGTTGTAGCCAGCTCCCATGGCATTGGGATCAGCTCCCCTTTGCAGCAGAAACCTGGCCAGTTCCGAATGGCCGCTATGGCTGGCAATCACCAGAGGCGAAGCACCGTTTGCCGCTTCCCCGTCTATATCGGCTCCTGCCTCCAGCAGCAATCTGGTCATTTCAATACTGCCTTTGCGTGCAGCAAACAACAGGGCAGTATATCCACCCAGATTTTCCATAACTCCCTGATCGAAGGCACCGCCATTTGCCGCATCCACAAACATCAGTATGGCCCTGGTTCGGGAACGTGCCTCAAGATCAGCACCCGCATCAATGAGTTCGCTGGCAACCCCGAGATGATTCTGGGCCGCCGCCCACATCAGCGCGGTCTGCAGCCTGGATTGTTCTCGTTTATTGACGCTGGCTCCAGCTTCAATTAGCAGTCGTGTCGCCCTCGCAGCCCCTGCCCGAGAGGCAGTCATCAATGGCGTTTCACCCATTTCGAGGGCAAGATTTGGATTGGCACCAGCTTGCAGCAGAGTTTCGACCATCGTCGCATCGCCATTGCGAGCAGCCACAAACAGTGCTGAAGCACCCAATCGGTTGCTGACATTGACATCGGCTCCAGCTTCCAGTAGCGCAGACACACTTGAACTGTCTGATGCATGCACAGCCCAGTGCAAGGCAGTCGCACCATCCGGCTGTCTTGCGTTCGGGTCCGCTCCGGTGTCGAGCAATCGTTGCAAGGTGTCAAAATCTCGCTGTTTTGTCGCTTCAAGCAAGTCCATATCTCCGGCTGAACCGACATGCCAGGATAGTAACAGTGCTGCAGCTGTCAGGGTTCGGCACAACCATGTGACGAAACCTTTGCTGGTCATAGTCAACTCCATGCTCAGACTTCACTCAAAAGATCAATCGGTTCCGAGCTATCGGCAAAGCTGTCCAGCGGAATACCAAATTTATCCAATATGTTGAGGTGTAACTTGCCAATGGGAGTACCGTTCGGAAAGCGCAAGTGGCGGCCCCCCTTAATAGTGCCGGAACCTCCACCAAACAAAACCAGCGGCAGACCGCGGCTGTCGTGTTGATTACTATCTGACATGCCCGCACCATAGAGCAGGACGATATTATCCAACAGGGAGCCTTCACCATCGGGAGTGGCATCCAGCTTATCCAAATAATCGGCAAACAGGCTGGTGTGAAATTCATTGATCTTGGTGACCTTCTCATATAGCACCGGATCATCACGGTGGTGGGAGGTCGGGTGATGCGAATCTGGTACACCTATCTCAGCATAGGTGCGCCCACTGAGTTCCCGACCCAGCATGAAGGTGATAACCCTGGTCAGATCAGTCTGGTAGGCCAGCACCTGCAGATCGAACATCAGCCTGGCATGTTCCTCATATGAATCGGGGACACCAGAAGGCTGGCTGAGAGTAGGCATTTCGCGACCGCTTTGAGCTTCGGCGAGTTGAATACGCCGTTCCACATCCCGTACCGCATCAAGATACTGTTCGAGTCTGGCCCGGTCCGGAGCACCCAGAGAATGGTTGAGTTCCCCAACCCGTTCAGTTACGGAATCCAGCAGGCTGCGGTCTTTCTGGATGCGCTGCAGCCGCACTGAGGCATCAGTGGTGCCGATATCGCCGAACAAACGTTCAAAAACCAGACGGGGATTAGTTTCCATGGGCAGCGGGGTGAACTCGTCGCGCCAAGAGATGGTGCTTGTGTACTGGCAACTGAATCCGATATCGCAGGATCCAAAAACATCATTTTCATCCAGAGCCAGCTCCAGCGAACCCAGCTGAGTTTGGTTGCCATAGCGACGCGCCAGGATTTGGTCAATGGACACCGAGGCCCGCAGATCCGATTCAACCCGCTTTGGTAGCGAGCCTGTCAGAAACCGTGTTGAGGCACTGGCATGCACGCCAGCGTTACTCGTAGGTCCATCCAAACCTGTGATGACCAGCATGCGATCTTGGAATGCCTCCAGCGGGCTCAGAATGCGTGTCATCGCGAAATCCCTACCCTCTTGCTCAGGAGTCCATGACTTCATGGCCATGCCATTGGGGACATACACCACACCGAGCCGTCTGGCTGGCGGGGCGGAGTTGTTGGCTGTCGCCAGCGCAGGAATCATGCTATCAAGCAAAGGCAGTGCCAGAGAGGCTCCTGCGCCGCGCAACAGCGCACGGCGCGACATCTTCTTCCTGGTAATATACATCATTCAATTCTCCGCATTTGAAAGGGATTACTTTTCACGACACCAAGTATGACTGAGGACCAACTGTACCCCTCATCTGCCGCATTGCGTACGATCGAACGTACTGTTGGCATATCATAATATTCAATGCCACGACCAAGAGCATAGATCAGCAGTTTTTCGGTCACAGTACCAACAAAATCTTCCGGTCTTTCCAACAACATTTTTTGCAATCCTGCGCGGCCGTCAAAGGCAGCCCCGTCCGGTAGCAATCCGGCGGCATCGACTGGCTGTCCGGCAAACCTATCCCGCCATTTGCCCACAGCATCGTAATTCTCTAGCGAAAACCCCAGCGGATCCATGGCCGCATGGCAGACTCGGCAGGCAGGATTTTCGCGATGCTGAACCATAGCTTCACGCATTGTCAGCTGTCGGCCTTCAGTACTGGTCTCCAGAGCCGGTACGTTTGGCGGGGGTTCCGGGGGTGGTGAACCCAGCAGATTTTCCAGCACAAACTTGCCGCGCAGTACCACAGAAGTGCGGTTTGGGTAGGAGGTGACTGTCATTAAACTGCCATGCCCCAGCAGGCCCCCACGCTGTTCAGCATTCCTGAGCGACACCTTGCGAAAATGGCTGCCATAAACACCTTCAATGCCATAGTGCCTAGCCAGTCGCTCATTCACATAGCTGTAATCGGCACTCAACAGATCGGTCAGGCTGGCGTTGCTGCGTATCTGCTCGGTGATAAACAATTCGGTTTCCTGCCGAAAAGCCTCTCGCAGATTTTCATCAAACTCAGGAAAGGCTGATGGCAGCGGATAATGATTGTCAAGATTGCGCAAGTACAGCCACTGACCGACAAAATTGCTGATGAAGGCATCCGAACGCTGATCATCCATCATTCGGTTGACCTGTCGTTCCAGTTCTCCCGGGCTGCGCAGGGCATCCTGTTCCGCCAGTTCCAGAAGGATTGCGTCCGGGCCACTGCTCCAGAGGAAGAAGGACAATCGGGAAGCCAGTTCCAGCTCACTGATCTGATAAACTTCTCCCGGTGCCTTGTCTTGTGGATCCCGGTGAATCCTGAAAAGAAAATCCGGTGCCATAAGGATGCGTTCCAGTGCAAATTGAATGCCCAATTCAAAACCGCCCTCGCGTCGACCGGATTCGAAAAAGCCATACAGCTCAGCAATATCCTGGTCATTGACCGGGCGACGGTAGGCTTGGCGGGCCAATTTGCCAAGAATTTTGCGGGCACAGGCAGGTTCCTGATCGGCACTTGCGGGCTGACAGACAAAGATTTTGTCTCGGCTGGGTGTAACCCCGGGGCCATCAACGGATAACGGACCCTCCACCAGAATGCTGCCCACTCCCGGGTTGCTATCCGGCAGTTCTGTGACCGCCAGATGATAGCCGAACAGCCGCGGTTGCAAAGGGCCTTCGACTTCCCAGATTTCTCTAGGAAACGTCGCACCAATCAACCGAGGACCTGCTGCAACATCTAGTTCTACTTCAAAGCCCGACTCGGAGAATGCCATACTCCATTCTTCCCAGTCATCGCTACCGCGGATGTTGCCGGCAAAGCTGTAGGGAGCCGGGGTGCCCGGCGCATCGCCACCGAATGAAAAGACATCCAGCAGCTCGCCATTCAAGCTGAGTTCCATTGTGTGAGGCTGGTCGATTCCGCGTACAAAATCGACGTAGTTCGTTTGTAGCTTAACGGTAATGCGATACCGCCCATCAACTGGAAAGTAGTGTTCGATCACCGTGCCGCCTCGGGATCCGAAAGGCAATTGCTCGTTGCGCCGATCATCCTGAATCAGATTCAGTGGCACCTCGTAGGTCTTGATTGATGATCCGGCTGGTGTGGCACCTACTGCTAGCCCGGCAATCTTGTGGGCGGCGGAAAGATAGCGTTCCATCAGGGCCGGGGAGAGCGACAGGACTTCGGCATTGTTATCGAAGCCATGCTGATCTGGCGGATCAGCCGGAATAATTTCATCGACTGCTATGTCCAGCAGCAGTAAATCGCGGATAACATTTCTGTACTCGGCCTGATTCAGGCGATGAAAGGTCTCGGTGCGGCCAGGATTATTATGGGCAAGACTGACAGCATCCAGTTGCTGTTCGAGCCATACCCGAAATTTTGAATAAGTCTCGGGGTCAGGACGAGGATTCTCCGGAGGAGGCATCAATCCCACGCGGAGTTTACGTACCACCTTTTCCCAGACCTCAGGATTTTCGGCTACGTTGTCGACATTTTCGGTATCCAGAGTTAACCCCAGATTCCTCAGCTGGGTTATCAGCAGGGATTCGCCTTCTACCTCGGCACTGTTCACTATGCCTTGGTTGTGGCAGGAGACGCAGTATTGATTCAGCAAGTTTCTTTGCGTTGAAACCAATGGCGCGGATTGAGCGACAGCCTGCGCTAGAACCAGACCGATACCAGTAATAAGCAGGGCTTCGATTAGGACAACCAGAGCCAGTAACCCGAATATTCTCACAAGACTGCCTTTATCAAATTATTCATTGCGACCAGTGGGATTATCCACCGTGCCACACAATTCACCGAAATATCCATTGCCACCGCAGTAGCTTAAGTCCTGCAACTGTAGCAGAATTCCGTCGGGATCCGTGAAATACACCTCCGGCGTGCCGGAATGCAAGCCCCCGCGGTCTGCTCCGCGCATGGTCACATAGGCCTGCAAGGGACCATTAGCGGCGGACGCTTCCCCCAATATGGTCAGGCCAAAGCTTTCCAGCTGGGCAAAAATCCGCTCTACATTAAAATTCTCAACTGCGAGGCTTGCATGATGAATACGCGGTGGGACGGGTGGTTGCGCCAAAGCCAGGAAAGCCCGACCAGTGCCGACACGAATGATCGGCAAAGCACCCTGGTAGGTGTCAATAGGCATTCCGAACAGACTTTGATAGAACCGGATGGATCTGGCCTGATCCGAGACAAACACAGTAAAATGATTAAACTCCCGAATTGAGAGCAAACCAGCTTCCGACTCAGATTCAACTACAGGAAAACAGATCTCACCATTTGTGCCCTCTCCGCCACAATAACTGGAGTCCTGCAATTGCACAACAATTCCGTCCGGGTCGCCAAACCAGAGTTCCTGCGTGTCAACCGAATCTGCCTTTTGCGACTTGCGTAGCCGCATGAAAGACTGCATGGGAGCTGCCATGCCGGTCGGGGTCACTCCCTGCTCTTGCAATGCCTGTACCGCCTTCTCGGGGTCATAGGTTCTAAGGGCGAGGCCAAAACTGGCGATGCGAGGCGAGTTGTCCGGCTGACCGGAAATGCCGATAAACTGGGGGCCTTCACCCACCTGAAGGATGATCGCTTCAGCCCGACGCGACACCACCGGCAGACCAAATAGTCGCTGGTACCAGTCCGTAGAAGCGTCGGGATCCGACACAGCCAGCATCATGTGACTGAAAGCACGGATTGGCAGGGGTGGCGCCTGACGTGCGCCTAAGGCACTGCTGGCAGGTAGACCAAACCCGGCCAACATGGTGACCGATGAGGCGATAAAATCCCTTCGGCTTTTCAGTGATGTGCCACAGACTGTTTTATTGTTTTTTGCCATGACAGCTTCAGTCCCAATGGAAAGTTTGAGACTTATCAATGAGTCAGCTGCACATCATGCCAGATATCGTACCTGAAACTTGATGTCAGCTGCCTGCGTACTGGCGACTTACATTGTGATTCGACGCTAACACATTACGTTGGTTTGATCAATATCAGTATTCATTTTGGCATGAAGTACTTTGCTGTGGACTTAAGAGGTCAAATTCCTCTAAATTCGATGCCTTTTCCCATACTTTCAAGGAGTAATTGGGAAAACGAGAGTGTCAAAGCCTTGAATTTTTGGATCGAATATTTCAGCTGATTTATAGAAAGACCATCAAAAGATTAACTTCAGATGTCCTGACCCCCGCTAACTTGCTTGCATGATTTACGCTGAACTTTTAC
>JAPORB010000036.1 GCA_026710425.1 Gammaproteobacteria bacterium | reverse complement strand
TATCTAGCCAGCAACTCAAAAGGCAGAGAATTTAGCCTTCAAGTATATCTTCCGCCATGCGGCACGCCATTGCCTGATGAAGGCTTCGGCCACGGAAAGATAGCTGATTTGCCGTAATAATCGAAACAGCATGGCCCATGATTTTGTTGAAGATTTCGCCAATAATACGCTGCAACTGTTGCCTGCTTTCCTAGAGGACGCAAAGGTATTGGCTTAAATGATAGACCAAGCTGACAATGATTGAACGGTTGCATTTTGCCGTACGGCCCAGACTAATCCTGGAAGATCTCCTGTACATGCCTTTGCCCGATATGAAGGTTTAGGCCCGCCTTCCAGAGCGATTCCGTCATGAAATCGAGAACTACTATTTGGTGTTGACTAAGGATTAGTAAAATCGCATTTTCTGGTCAGAGACAGATATCTGGTTATCTGTGATGGACACTCTCCGATAACAGCCTTACATTACCATTGTTCAGGTTATGATGTGATGGCGATATTTAGGTCAACCGATGGCAAGGAAAGGTATTCTCGACAAAGTGGGGAAACCCAGAACAGGCCTCATTCTTTCAGGAGGCGGTTCGCGGGCTGCCTATCAGGTTGGTGTATTGCGGGCGGTAGCCAATATCTTGCCCAAGAACCAGGCCAATCCTTTTGCTGTTATCTCCGGAACTTCCGCTGGTGCGCTGAATGCAGCTGCGCTGGCTTCCCATGCCTGGCGTTTCGGTACCGCTGTAAGAAGCCTCGAAGTCATCTGGAAGAACCTCCATAGCGAACAAGTATATGACCCTCAATCTGCCAATTTGCTGGGAAGTGCCTCCAATGCCCTGCTTTCGTTACTCGGCAGTAATCGCAATGAAGGGAAGCCTGTTGCCCTGTTCGATAATACGCCTTTGCGTAGATTGTTGTCTCGGGTAATACGGTTTGAACGTATTCAGCACAATATTGATGTAGGTCTGCTAGATGCGATTAGCGTTACCGCCTCGGCCTACGATACAGGTCAATCCTATTCTTTCTACCAGGCTATGCAGGGGCGCAAGGACTGGACCGGGCCACACCGAATAGGAATGAGGACACGCTTGCAGCTACATCACCTGATGGCCTCTTCCGCTATTCCGCTTATTTTTCCGGCAGTGCAAATTGGAAAGCAGTATTTTGGTGATGGTGCCATTCGCCAGTTGGCCCCAGCAAATACAACATTGCAACTTGGGGCCCATAGGCTGCTGGCCATTGGTGTGAGTGGTAATCGGTCTGGTGTAAGTCTTGAGGAGAGTATGGCGGAACCCCCGGGACTGCTGCAGGTGTTCGGCCACATCCTCAACAGTGCCTTTGTTGATCATCTGGAAAATGATCTGGAATTTTTGCGGCACATGAACGCAGTGCTGCCGCTCGTTCCCGAGCAGGCCCGGCAGCAGACCGGCAGGATAATACATGAAGTGGAAATGTTGGAAATCTCACCCTCCAAGGCAATCAACAAACTAGCACTGGAGCATTATGAGGAACTGCCCAAGCCGCTATCCCGCTACATCAAGCCGGAAGGCTCCGGTACGTTGCTGAGCCTGATTCTCTATGAGAAAGGTTTTTGCCGGGAACTGATGCAGCTGGGTTTTGACGATGCCATGGCAAAGGAAGCCGAAATCAGACTATTTTTTGATGATCATACTGGCAGTTAAACAGAACCAGCCCCTACCGCTGCGGCTTCTTCATGGCTGTGGTTTGGCTGGTAGCAGACTCCCGTGCCAGCCAGTCCGCAGTAGCCACCCGGATTTTTCGCAAGGTATTGCTGATGATAGTCCTCGGCGTAAAAGAACTCTTGCAGCGATTTGATTTCTGTAGAAATAGTACCCTTGCCCAGTTTTTTCAGGGAGGCCTGGTAAGAATCTCTGCTTTCGCAGGCCATCCGCTCCTGTCCGGGCGTGGTGGTGTAAATGGCAGAGCGATACTGAGTTCCAACATCATTGCCCTGACGCATACCCTGGGTGGGGTCATGAGCTTCCCAGAATGCCTTTAAGAGTGTCTCATAGCTGATCTCCGCCGGATCAAAAAATACCAGTACCACCTCAGCATGACCAGTTTTGCCGCTGCACACATCTTCATAGCTGGGATGGCGGGTGAAGCCGCCCGAGTAGCCTACTGCGGTGCTGAAAACACCGGGTAATTTCCAGAACATTCGCTCAGCGCCCCAGAAACAACCTAGCCCAAAAACGGCCCTATGCAGCCTCTCAGGTACTGGTTCCACTATCGGGTTTTTATTCAAATGATGTAGTGGATTAAAACTAATGGATTGAGTGCGGTCAGGTAATGCCTGAGTAGCATTTGGCATTTCGAGTGGTTTCTTGCCCAGTCCAAAAAACATATTGAGTCCTCGCCAGAGCATTATTTTGACAGGTCTGCAGAATAGCTGATTGACACTGAAAATGACACAAGTTTTCGACTGGTTGATGTGTTGTTTTGCCAAGCCACTGGGGAAATCAAAGTAAATCAAGGTATGGCGACTATCAATGTATATCTAAAGATGAGTCCGGTTAGTTTAGACATTCCAGATTCAATCCCAGATAATCGGCTATCGACTCTGTGCATATGGTTTTTACTAAACATTGTATCGCCTAGATTTAGCCGAATCAGCCATCCACGCCTACCCCAGAGCAGATGAATATCAGATTATTTTCCTCTATGCTATCGATTGGCTTCAAATTGACTAATTTAGTATGCAAATGATGGAACCAATTAATATACCTCCGGGCCCAAAATCCAACAAAAGCAGAGGAGCATGCTGTCGCAAACGGTTGCTTTACCTGACCTTTGTGGCATCTATAGTGTTGTTATTGCCAGCTATTTCCCTGGCAGTCCCTGATACATTGTCAGGACCAGAGATATCACTCAAAGACCACTTCATAGTCAAAAACAACCTGAATCCATCGGCCCGGGCTGCACGGGCAAGGAGTATGATGATGCCGATTTCCAGAAATGTAGACAGACTAGCGGCGAACGCAGATTCGATTCTGCCGTTCAGCATTAGCATTGAAGACACTGTCATTTCTGATCTACGGGAGCGTTTGGAAAGGACACGACTACCCGACCAGCTAGAAGGTAGCAGTTGGGAGTATGGTACTGAATTGGATTACCTCAAAGCATTACTGGACTACTGGCAGCATGACTTTGACTGGCGGGCACAGGAATCAATGTTGAATGCCTTTGATCACTATATGACGGTTATTGATGATCTGTCTTTGCACTTCATTCACCAACAATCGGCCAATGAAGAGGCCATCCCTCTCCTACTGGTACATGGCTGGCCTGGCTCTGTCAGTGAGTTCAGCAAAATCATCGGACCGATGGCCGATCCAGAGGCCCATGATGGGATAGCAGCTGACAGCTTCCATGTCATTGCCCCTTCCCTACCTGGCTTCGGATTTTCAGGCAAACCAACGCAACCCGGAATGAATCCTGAGAAAATAGCACTGTTACTGGCCAAGCTTATGCAACGATTGGGATATGAACGATATGCACTGGCTGGCGGGGATTGGGGTGCAATCATCAACTGGCATCTGGCCAACCACTTCCCCGAAAGGCTGATTGGCTTACACTCCAATATGATGCTTGCTGGTCAACCAGACGATCCAAGCCAGAGGGATCAAATTGAACCAGAGGAAGCGGTTCTAGTGCAGGCCAGAAGGGCCTTTATGCGTAATGAGATAGGCTATCAGCAAATTCAGGGGACTAAACCGCAAACTCTTGGTTATAGTCTGGCTGATTCTCCCGCCGGGCTGGCAGCCTGGATCGTCGAAAAATTTCATGGCTGGTCCGACCTTGATCAGGGACCTGACGGCAATCTGGATGAGGTTTTCACCAAGGATGAATTGCTTACCAACATCAGCATCTACTGGTTTACCAATACCATCACCTCCTCGACGCGCATCTATTACGAAAATCGCAATGTGCCAGCCTCCAAACCCTTTGGATTCATTGATGTTCCTACCGGAGCCGCAATTTTTCCGGCAGAACTCTACATGGTGCCCCGTGCCTGGGCAGAAGCAGCCTTTGATTTAAGACACTGGACGGTGATGGAAAAAGGTGGACACTTTGCCGCGCTGGAGCAACCTGTGCTATATCTTGAAGATGTCCGCAACTTTTTCCAATTGCTGCGTCAGTAAGCTGTGGAAAAGGCTAATTGTTGTCACGGACATACCAATCAACATCACAACAACAGAATAATGAATCATGACAGAGATCACATCAACTTCGGCCAGCAACCCCCAGACACGTGAAATCAAAGGGGTGTTAGCATGGATTGAGCGGTCCGGCAATCGCTTGCCAGACCCAGTGTTTATCTTTGTATGGTGTATAGGAGGTGTGATAGTCATTAGCCTTCTTTGTGCTTTGGCCGGAGTCTCGGCTTTGCACCCCACTCAACTTGATGCTACGGGCAATCCAGTTGTGATAACCGCACAAAGCCTGTTGTCATCATCCAATCTGCAACGGCTGCTGGTGGATATGCCAGAAACCTTTGCCGGTTTTCATCCTTTGGGTTATGTGTTGGTTGTCATGCTGGGAGCCGGAGTGGCAGAACGCTCCGGATTGTTTGCCTCAGCCATGAGTAGCGCAGTTTCGAAGGCACCCCGTTTGCTGCTTACCCCTGCTGTGGCTCTTATTGGAATGCTGGGGAACCTGGCAGCCGATGCAGCCTATGTGGTGTTGATTCCTTTGGCTGGCGTAATTTTTGCGGCAGCAGGACGCCACCCTGTGGCAGGTATTGCTGCCGCCTTCGCCGGTGTTTCCGGCGGCTTTTCTGCCAACTTGTTGCCCGGACAGCTCGATGCACTGCTGTTCGGCATCACGGAGGCCGCTGCAGAATCCATCTTACCGACGTTCGAGGCTAATATTGCGGGAAATGCCTATTTCATCATTGCCATGACCTTCGTTTTTCTTCCAGTCATCTGGTATGTCACCGACAGGGTTATTGAGCCAAGGCTGGAGCCCATTGTCCCTGGGGCCATGGAGAGTAGCACTGCGGGTGTGATCAAGGATCCTGATACCAGCCTGAGTGCAAAGGAAGTGCAAGGGTTGAAGCGGGCAGGTCTGGCTGCTTTGGGTGTCATTGCCTTGTGGGTATTGTTATGCGTGGCACCTGGAACTCCCTTGGTTAATGAGCAGGCCAGTCCAGAGGCCAGACTGAATCCACTGTTTCAATCATTGGTTGCGGGATTTTTCGTGCTGTTCCTGGCCGCAGGATGGGCCTATGGATCTGCAACAGGCGTAATCAGCAATCACCGTGATGTGGTCAAAATGATGAGCACGTCCATGGCTGACCTAGCTTATTACCTAGTACTAGCTTTTGCGGCGGCTCATTTTGTGGCGATGTTCAACTGGTCAAATCTAGGCCTGATTTTTGCGATCAAGGGTGCTGCGGTGCTGGGGGAGTCAAGTCTGCCTGATGCTGTGCTGTTGGCATTCATAATCCTGTTTGGTTCATTCATTAACCTGTTTGTCGGTTCGGCCAGTGCCAAGTGGGCATTATTGGCCCCGGTACTGGTGCCAATGCTCATGCTGTTGAATCTCTCACCGGAAATGAGCACCGCCGCCTACCGGGTTGGTGATGGTGCCACCAATATCATTACGCCGTTGATGCCATATTTTCCGTTGATCCTGGTGTTTTGTCAGCGTTGGCAAAAGGGCTTTGGCATTGGTAGCCTTGCGGCAACCATGCTGCCCTACTCAGCCTGGTTGCTGATTGTGGGTATACTCATAACTATGCTTTGGGTGACATTCGGTATTCCGCTTGGGCCTGGAGCCCCGGTTGAGTTTACATTGCAATAGACATCCTGAGTTGTGTAAGCACCATACTCATGTATCAATCGACTTTCAGTTAACCGTAAAACTTCATTAGCAGTTAAGAACTAAGTTCTTGCGGACTACGAGAAGTAATAGCCATTGGTAGCAGAGCAAGACTTATGATAAGTCTTTAAGCACCTTCATCACAATACAACCGTAAGCTGTTTCTTTACTAACTGAGGTCAAAACTCTCGTGCCACAAAGATTTAAGAACAAGAAGTCATTAATAGACATTGCAGTTGGACTGACCTTGACACTGCAGGTTGTTATTGCACAGGAAGTTGACTACCCGGATAGATTTGATGAACCCATGCCTTTGCTCAGTAAAGCATTGGGTGATCTGCATTTTGAGATTTCCTCAAACAGCCCGGAGACACAAGCATACTTCAATCAAGGACTGCAATTGATGTATGGTTTTGCCAAGCAAGAAGCAGTCAGATACTTTCATCAGTCTCATCTTGCTGATCCGGATTGTGCCGTTACTAAGGCGAGTCCTAGGCATGAGGTTCCTACCTTAAGGGCACCATGGGTAAATCCGAAGCACCGCGGGTCTGGCTTGTTCTGCAACAGGCATTGCAGCACATTGATAGGGCTACAGAATAGGAAGCTGACATGATCTGGGCACTGACAAACCGCTATATGGCAGATTATGAACCAGAGCAGCGTCGCAAGCAGGATGAGGCTTATGCTGAGGATTTGCGGCCGAATATCCGGTAGATCTCAATCTAGTTACGCTTAATGCTGATGCCCTTATTCTGCTGGAAGAAGGTCAAGGTTACTGTGACTTTGAGGATCCGAATGTTGTTCGACTGCATAATGTTCTGCTGAGCGTTCTGGAACGGGACATTAGACATCCTGTTGCCTGCCACCTGCTAATCCATGCGACAGAGTCCACAACCCAACCAGACATAGCCGAAGCTTGTGCGCGTTACCTCGGAAGTGAAATACCCTGTGCCAGTCATATCAATCACATGCCCAGCCATATCTGGAACGAGATGGGTTTATGGCATGACGCAATCCGAGCCAATATTCAAGCCTGGCATTCCTATCAAAAAGCAGTTGTTGGTATGGGGATCTCAACCTATGCCAGCCACAACCTGACTATGCTCTATTACGCTGCCAGTATGGGTAGAGAAAGTGCACAGGCATTCTTGCTGCCAGTGATTTGGCTGAGCTCAATGGCAATACAGCTATGTTGGGGCTGGCACTGGTTCGGTTTGGCCGATTCGATGAATGGGCGGCAATTGACCAAAGGCCCAATGGTGAGAACAATCAGGCGATGTATGATTTTGCTACCGGCTATGCCGCTCTTAAGTTGGGAGACCATATGGCAGCCCGGACAATTGCTGGTGAATTGCGTCAGTTGGCTAAAACAACCATGGCACGCATTCGATTTCATAACGGAGCTGACATCGTTGGGACCTTGGCGGGGATATTCGACGGTGAACTGGCCTAGCTTGAGGGTAACAGGGAAGCTGCAGCCAGCAAGTTTGAAGAGGCAACCGACTACTACAGTAGATTGAATTACGGTGAACCTGAACCCTTGCCATTCTCACCGTGCCAATAGGCAGGATCCGCTTATCTGGCCATGGGTGAATTTGAGAAGGCACTCGCACTACCGTCAGGACTTGGCCGAGTACCCTAATAATATTTGGGGGCTGTTTGGTGCCCATCAGGTTCTAGAAGACAGCGGAAAATCGGATCCTACTATTGACTAGGCATTGACCAAGGCTTTTGAATAGGCCGATATCTGGCTGCCCGATACCAGATTTTGAAACTGGAAGAGTCGAACCAGTAAATCAGGCCGAATTCCTGGAAGCATTGATATTGCCAAACAGGCTGCGCACAATCATCTTCTCAAAGATAGCCAAATCCTGCACCGCCGCTTCACTGTCCTCTGTTTCATGCTCGATTTGTTGTCGCAATCTGTTGACATTCATCAAGGCGTGCTGCTGAATGACGAGCAGCGGCAGGACAATCTGCATTCTTAGTTTGATGCTGCTTTGGCCGACCGGATTGTCTTGCAGCAACTTCTGATAGTCGGCAACTTTCAACACCATTTCCTTGCTCAGCTCAAACTCATCATAAATCAGTTGCCAGAACTCACCGAACTCTGGATCCTGTTGCATGTAGGAGGTGAGGCTGAATATGGTCTTGCTCATACTTTGCATGCTGTTGCTGATTAATGCCTCGAAAAACATCGATTCCTTGAACAAAGCCTGGCACTCATTCAGTCTACCGGACTGTTCCATGGCTGCCAGAGCCGAGCCAAGACCATAGTAGCCGGGAACATTCTGCTTCAGTTGTCCCCAGGCACCAACGAATGGTATGGCACGCAGGTCTTCGAAGACTAACTCGCTGCCCTCACCCCGGCGTGCTGGTCGGCTGCCAATATTGGATTGTCCATAATAGTGGAGTGTGCTCATTTGCTCCAGGTAGGGTAGAAATTTCGGGTGCTCCTTAAACTGCAGGTATTTGTCATAGGCACTGCTGGCCAGTTCGTCAATCAGTTTACGTTGGGCTGCTGTTAGTTCCCGTTCCGATCGCTCAGTCAGATTGCATTCCAGCCCGGCAGTCAACAACTGGTTAATGTTATGTCTGGCAGCTGTTTCGGTGCCGTAATAGGAACTGATCGATTGCCCCTGGACTGTGACCTGAATCTGATCGCTTTCTATGGTTTTGCCAAGAGCGGCATAGAACTTGGCGTTGTTTCCACCGCCGCGGGCTGGAGGCCCACCACGACCATCAAAAAAGAGCACCTCTATCCCTTGCTCTCTTGAGACCTTTGTGATTGTTTCCTTAGCACGGTAGATGGCCCAGTTAGCCATTAGATAGCCGCCATCCTTGGTTCCATCAGAGAAGCCCAGCATAACGGTTTGCTGTTTGTTTCGTCTTGTGAGTAATCCAGCATAGGCATTCATTGAGTAAAGCGACTGCATGGTTTTTTCTGCCTTGTGCAGATCATTGATAGTCTCAAAAAGGGGCACTATATCGAAGCTGAAGTTATCTAGATCCCAGCCAACGAGACGGCTGAGGACAATAACATTGACAACATCTTGGATACCACGACAGTTACTGATGACATAGCGATGGCAGCCGCGCTCTCCGTTGTGTGCTTGGATCTCTCTTATCAATGCCAGTGACTCCAGAGTATCCCTCAGCACCGGATCAGCAATGACTGAGGTGTCAATCGGTCCAGTCAGTTCTAGCAGATGTTCAATTTGTTTCTCCACCGTTAAAGAGTAGAAATCTGTTGGCAAAAACTCAGGGTGAGTCTCCAGCACAGCTTTAAGAGTGCGTTGAATAATCCTTGAGTCCTGCCGGATATCCAACGACGCAAAATGAAAACCGAACATAGCCACCTTTTGCTGAAATGACGTTAGCTGACCCAGGAACAGTCCCTGATAATTATCCTCAAGCCTGTTGGCAATCTGTTGCAGTTTAGCCTTAAAGGTTGCTAGCAAAAGAGGTTCTTCGAGTTCCGACTTGCCAGTGAGTTCCTGATGCAGTTGTTGCTCAAGGATTTCCAGTTCTGGAAAGATTCCCTTGAAACTGAGACGACGTTTCAGGCTGCGAATATCCCGGTGATAGCACTCCAGAATCATGAAGCGCAATCTGGCAGCTACCTTGCGAGTTTCATCACATGTAACAAAGGGATTGCCGTCCCGATCGCCACCCGGCCAGAAACCGATACTGAGCAGATTGGGATCAGGATTGAAGCCCTGACCGCTAAGCTTATCAATACATTGCCCGAAGACCGGGTAGAAGATGTTGCCAAGGTACCAGCACAGCTCAATAGCTTCCTCAAATGGCGATGGTTTTTTCTGCTTGAAAAATGGCGTATTGCCCAGTTGTTGCAACAAGTTCCTAACCCGATCTACATCGTTAGCCGTTATGGCCGCGGTGAGATCGGTGATGATAGCCAGCACTTGCCCCGGGTAAAACTGTGTTGGATGGGCGGTGAGGATGATTCGCAGACTGAAATCATTCAATAACTGTTGCAGCTTCTCACGGTTTCCAGCTTGGGAGCAATGCTCGATCAACTCGCGCAACTTGTCGCGCTCTGAGGTGTTGTGGATGGTTGCATAGGCAGCATCCTCCAGGGCATCAATCAGGACCACCTGGCGTTCAACGTACTGAATTACCTTGAACAGGAATTGAACCTGTTGTTGTTCACTGAATTGGGGGCGGTGTGTCTGAAAAAACTCGTTAATAATGGCAGAGGGACTCATGCCGACTTCTAGCCCCTGAATACAGGCATTTTCCAGCAAAGGTAGCAGTAAACCAGTTTGTTCCACGGCATCTAGAGGCAGGGTGAGAAAAAGGCTGTTGTAAAGCTGATATTTCAGCTCGACCTCTTTCTGGTAACTATCTTTCACCAAACCTATATCAACCATGGGCATCGTCCTTTGCTGATTGATGTCATATTACTACTTGACTGGACAAAGAACAGAGTTGTTATGCTCCACCCTTGGTTGCGTCAAAAGATCCGCATTGGCGCATCAACCGATAAATATCGGATTGTTATTAGTAGCCCTACCAGAGAAGGACGCTAGCCCAATGCATCTATGGGTTGGAAGTTGCCCTTAAGGACAGTGCTGGAGGCACCTGGTTGCATCCAGCGGTCTATGACAGTGGTATAGACCTGACGAAAATCGACTGTGTGTTTCAGATTATCACCATCTACCAGATATGTCAGGCTTGGGGGCTTGCCATAATGACCGGGTATAACCGGCTTGCCGGCTAGGAACATGACATTGGCAGAGCCATGGTCAGTGCCCAGATTAGCGTTTTCCGGCACCCGCCTTCCAAATTCGGAATAGACCAGAACCAGTACCCGATGTGCCTGCCCGATGCGTTCAAGATCGCGAATAAAGCCATTTATGGCATCTGCGGTATAGGCCAAAATGCGCCGGTGCAGATTGACTTGTTGAACATGGGTGTCAAAGGCATTATTGCGATATGATACATGGTAAATTCGGGTTGGTAGCCTAGCTTCAATGCAAGCGGCCACCTTGGGCAAATCCATGCCGTTGAGTCCGTAGTCCACGGGCGTGCGGTAGCTTCCCCAGGCATCACGAATTCGGGCTGATGCGGTGAGTGCACTGCGGGCAACGTCATTAAGGAAGGCCCTGCTTGGGTTGCCAGCCGCTTCGTCAACACGTTGCATGAGAGGCCATTGGCCATCAAAAGTTCGGCGCTGGAATCGGTCTGGATTGTCAAAAACTACGGGGGTATGTAATCGGCTTTTGACAGCAAGGGACTGACTGGAGGCGATATTGATCAGCACATCGGTTCCTTCAGCACCGTCCAGCGCATCCGCAAGGCGACCCAACCAGCCGAACTCATCCCCGCGGTTGGGGGCGGCAGTATGCCAGTAGGCCATAGAGGTGAAGTGAGAATAAGATGGTTGCTCGTAGCCGCAGCCATGGATGATTGCCAGATCGTCTGTATTCCATAGTCTTTCGAAACCCAGCAGGCCGGGATTTAGGCCGAAATGATCGTCGAGCTTGTGCACTTCAGCTGGCTTGATGCCAATATTTGGACGATGACGATAGTAGGCATCATCGCCATAAGGAACGACTGTGTTAAGGCCGTCATTACCACCAGAGAGCTCCACCGACACCAGGATGGGTTGATCCTGATCGGTCTGGGCCCAGGCACCAGAACTAAATATTGGGGCTGCGGCTAGTGCGCTGACAGTAGTTAAACCGCCTCCCAACAAGCGGCGTCTGCTGATTAACTTGCCAGTGATGGGCTTTAGGCTCATGACTTACCTCCGGGATGGCATCATTTTCAGTGCAGTTGATATTCCGGGCGACTGAGCAACACATGCAGCAGCTTCCGTAGCGATTCTTCCATGAAACTAGTTGCTTCAATTATGTCTGCTGTTCCAAGTTCAGCCTCCAGATAATCTGCCAGAGCCACCAGTGTGGCTGGCTCAGGGGGTACCGTAAAGAAGTGAGAAGTCAGGTGGTCGACTACAGCCCGCGGTGTTTGCAGACCAGCATGGGTAACCATAGAGGTGAGATCAATCTGTGCCAAGTCCCTTGGTATGGGCTTCACGCGCTCAATGGCCATCTGCCAGCCGCGATAGCTGCCATAACGCGTGTTGAAAGCTTCATCACTGTCGGCCAGCATGTTTGATGCGGACATCATCTCAGAATCAGAGGTATCCTCTACCAACATTGAGGGAAGGGTTGCTGCACTAATATCCATACCCCGACGCAGTCGCTCATGCACACTAAGGATTTCACTGCTATATCCGGGATAGCGGTCCGGTGGCAAAAAGCCTATATCGGGGAAGACTACATCGAGCACGAAATTACCGCGTTCGAAAAGCAGACTGGGGGTAATCCATGAACGTCCCTCACTCCAACCAGCCACGGTGGGTGGGCGCATCAATCGCTGGCCCAGAGCACCGGCAACCCGATTGAAGTCTGGCGCACCTGGAATGTTATTTATCCCAAGCAGGCGATAAGTGGAAATCATATACTCCACAGGTCCCTTGATTCTGCTGCCGATGACTTCGGGCCGATAAAAATCCTGGGATAAAAACAAGTATTCCAAATAGGCTGCTATGTCGTAGTTAGATTCCCTCAACCAGTTTCCGAGTTCCTGGGCCGAAGCCGCATCAAGCTCTGTACTAACAAAATAGCGATAAAGTTTGCCTGCGATGAACTCTGCCGTAGCATCCTGCTCAAGAATAATATCAATAACATCAACACCGTTGAAATTTCCTTCCTGCCCCAATACTCGCTTAATGCCTATGTCATGATCTTCTGCCACTATCGTGAAATCGAGGCCTTCGTAATTCCAGCCAGTAAACGCTCGAGCTGCCTCTCGAACATCGGCTTCACTGTAATGACCCACTCCCATGGTAAACAGTTCCATGATTTCTCGAGCGAAATTTTCATTGGGGGAATTCTTGGTATTTACCCCGGCATCAAGAAAGTTAAGCATAGCAGGATCCTGAGCCACGCCGATTAGCAGACTGCGAAAATCTCCCAGTCCCTGTTGCTGAAACAGTCTGAGCTGCCCCAGCATCTTGCGATAGTCTCGCACTTTGTTCTCATTGGTGGCGAAATGTCCATGCCAGAACAATGCCATTTTCTCTTCAAGGGGGCGGGAGCTGTTGAGCATGCGCTCGGCCCACCAGTAGGCTACTCGGTCGGTTTCGAGTCGGCTGGCACGCAACCAGTAGAAAAATTTGTTCACCACTGGCTGCAGGGGGCGATCTCCATCCGGTTTGACCTGAACGCCCAGGGCGTGTCCCTGCTTACGAGCCTGTGCAGTGGTGGCTGGTCGGCTCGGTGGAAAAGGGTCAAGTTCGGCTTCAAATACACCCGAATGGTCGAATTTGGGCAGTTCAGCGGCTGGTGCCCCCTCAAAATAGACCAGCCGACGCACGGCCTCACGCGGTGTCATGGCAGTAAATTCAGCCACTTCCCCAAGTCGTATACCAAATCCCGCTCGTTCAAGCAGATGCCTTGCCTTGGTCTGATTCCACTCGATCTGGCTGATGGGATCGAACTCTCCACTGGCGGCGGCAAGTGGTATCAGTCCGAGCAGGATGATTGCAGGAAATCTCAAGAGAGTTGAAAGCATTGAGAATTCGCTCCTGTTCTAGTTGTTGGATACCATTATAGTCAAAGAAATGAAAATCTGTCCAGACAGACTGTGACCAACCAGCAGTTCTCATTATGGAAAATGCATTTCTCTTGGTACCTTTTTCACGATTTTTTAAAAATT
>JAPORB010000214.1 GCA_026710425.1 Gammaproteobacteria bacterium | reverse complement strand
GAAGCCGAGCAAATCGTGAGATGCAGGATCACTGAGACTGAGGCTATGCAAATAGTCGCAGCCATAGCCAAGTTAAGTAATAAAAGAAGGAGAGTATTCCAAGGAAAGGCTTGATAAATACCGATGGAATCAGTATGACCAAGTTGTCTATAGAACCGGCCAAATAAAAACTAACCCAATGAATTCATTGCCACTTTCATGCAGCTTCAATATGCTAAAATTGAAAATGCTAGTTTGTTTTGGCATACTCGCAACATGTGTGTCATTACCACTGTAGACATGGTGTCTGCTCATCTGATTTGGTGAGCGGTTCCTTAATCTGCACACTCTCTGAGCTATATGCTTGTCTTATGCCTCGCCCTTGGGGAAAGCACCGCTCAATAAGGCGAGCTTTCACTATTTATGGCAAAACTTCTTTTTCGCATGCAACATGTTCCCGATGACGAAGCAGAAGAGGTGCGGGAATTGCTTGATCGGCATGCCATTGAATATTTTGAAACCCATGCCGGGAACTGGGGTATTTCTATGCCAGCTCTCTGGATCAAAGATGAAAGCAAGTACTGCGAAGCACGTGATTTACTGGATGAGTATCAAGAAGAGCGCAGCCTACGCATCAGAAAGGTGTATGAACACAAGCGAAAGCTAGGTGAGGCATGGACAATGTGGGACAGTTTTGTGCAAGAGCCATTCAGATTTATCGCCTACTTTGCCCTTATTGGTGTGGTCTTATATCTTTCCCTGAAATTTTTCCTGAGTTTCTAGTCTGCCCAGTTACTGTATCAAACTGTAAATCAATCGATGCTTTGAACTAAGCTGGGGGAATCTAGGTAAACTACAAGTAAGTCGCATAATGCTGTCATTTTCGAGCCGGTCTGGGTCTTTACTCAGACACGTCTCTGTTGTAGGATATCAGATACTATTGTTAGCGGCTCCAATCAGGGGGAGCCTCCTAGCATCATTCCATCCCTGGAAATCAAGGAGGTGATCCCATCAATAGTCAATCTATTAAGGGAGCCTCCGGTTATTGCCACCTGAATTACTCATTCGGTGCGTAGCTGGAGGGGAATGGTTTGTAACCTTCCCTAGCTCCCATACGTAGACGAGCCCCGTTATTGCTGCGCAGTAACGGGGCTTTTCTGTAAAGAGGGACAGCGAAAAGCTGATTTTGAGAAAGTTTTGTCAGCGTGAGCCCAGATAACTTTTGAGGTGTGGTGGAAAGCCGCTACTGGTAAGCATCTTTTGCAAATGCCATCGCTCTTTGTCTTCAACCTGGCAGAGAAACTGGACATCACCGCTCTTTAAAAGAGCCACAGGAACCCCTCCACGATACAGAACCCGGTTCTTGTTCTGACGCGGAAGTTTGTGACTAGGCAATATAAGGTTAACCAGATTCAGCGGATCAGTTGCGGCTAGCGAATAGTAGGCAGCTTGGGCAGAATGCTCTTGATTGCGCTTGAACTTGCGCAATTCATCCACGGTTTCGGAAAACGCAAACTGCTCGCCTCCAGGTCCACTGACAAAGCGGCCCCCTCGCAACACTCCCCTTAATTCCATCCGGCGCAGCACAGGTAACAACTGCCGCCAGGGCGGAGCCAGCAGTTCCCTCTCAAGCAGCCCCCGAAACAAAACCCCCCAGCGTTGCAGGTAGATGGAAATCAGACGTTCCAATTGAACAGCATCCATTGCCTCCACATTGCTATCGGGTTGAAATGAATCCGAATTGGCCAGAAAGTTGTCCAGCAAGCTCCATCGTCCGGCATCTTCCACACCAAACATAACCTTGCGGCTGCGACGACGATGGTTACCCGATTTTCTACTGCCAGTGATCAACAACGCTCGTAACCCGGTAAAGCTGTCACTGCTCAGGCGACCAAGACTAACCAGTTCAGCCAGACCCTCCTCAAGTTGTGCCCTGAGCAGTCCGGTACGGGACTGAATCTGGTCAAAAAAACTGGCTCCGAACTGTTGCAAATCCTCCTCAATGCGGCGAGCCAGCCTACTGGTGGATTGCAGTTCCTGCCCAACCACCTGTGTCATCGCCAGGGTCTTCCAGATATCTAGATTTTCACGTCGTACAAGAGACACGGGCGTACTTTTTGCCAGGCCTGTGGTTCGTTTTTGTCCTTGGCGACGCAATGAGGTTACTGGCGGTGAATATCTCCCCCATGCCACCCGACCACTGATGCACAACACATCCAACCAGCCTGGATCGTAATTGGGAATTCGTGCCGGAATGATGTCCGCCTCCCAGCCAACGGCGGGTGCAGACAGACCATCCAGCAGGTTCAGGCAGTTTTGCAGTCTGGTCTGCCCATCAAATCCAGGTTCTGCAGAAATGGACTCTTCGCTAACAGCAACCAAATGATGACGATGGAACAAAAACTCGGAAAATATTTCAAGGGGAACGGGTTTGATCTGCTTGCGATGATGATCAAGAGTGTAGCGATGGATACGCTGTAGCAATCTTCTTTCACACCATTCAAGCTCGGAATCAGTTTGTTCATCTGGCGATGATTGTGTGGATGTGAAATGCCCTCTGAAGGCAAAGCCCTCTACCTCCAATGCAATCAGTGCCTGATTCACATCGTTGGCTGCTAGTGCCAATTCCCCGGCCAGCCTAGCGGTCGTTACAGGGCCCAGACATTCCAATCGGCATCGCAGGATTTCACGCAAGGCATCTGCTGGCTGCCACTGCTGGCTGGCAAGCATAGCAGGAAGTTCTTGCTTATTGACTTCAAGACCAAACAAGGCATGGAAGCGCGGCAGGTATTCTGTGGCACACCACAACTGCCTGGCATGCCCATCTAACTGAGCGATGCGTCCAGAACGCAGCAAGCTTTGCTGCCATAAGGAAACATTAGTAGCAGTCATTTCCTTGGCTGTAAAGTAGGCTGCACTCAGCAAAGCATCGTGCAACTCTTCTGCGCTAGCAATTCCGGGCCAGGCTTCGTGCTGTACCCGCGCTATTGCCTTGCTATCAAGCTGGCTGAAGTCTCTTGCCTCAGCCGGGTCTGCCCAACTGCGATTTCGAATGGCATTGGTACGACGCTCCTCAAATGGTGCATCGTCAAGGAAAGCATAGGGCCGGGCGTTGATGATTTCTTGGGCAAAAGGCGAAGGCTCCCGTAAATCTTTGGCAATGAGTGTAAGGGTCTCATTCTCTATGGAGTTAATTAGAGACTCCAGCTCATCAATATCCATGGCCTCGGTCAGGCAGTCGGTTACAGTCTGATTTACTAGGGGATGATCTGGCACATCGCGCTTGCCAGTAATGTTTTCCTGGCAGGCAATCTGATCAGGAAACACATGAGCAACCAGATCTTCAGCATCCATGCGCTGAAACTGTGGCGGTACCCGGTTGCCATTGCGATTGCGCTGTATGGCTAAAGCACGTGTAGCATTCCAACGCCAGCGCACTTCGAACATTGGTGCGTCTAGCATGGCCTGGACTAGCGTCTCTCTGACAGTGGCTTTTTGCAAGTAATGGAAAACTTCCTCTAAGGGAAAGCTGTGCACAGAACCAAGCGAAATGACGATACTGTCTTCGTTGGCAGCGGCCTGCAGTTCAAAGTTGAATGACTTGCAGAAACGCTTCCGCAAGGCCAGTCCCCAAGCACGATTGAGGCGACTGCCATAAGGTGAGTGAATGACCACATGCATGTCACCTACTTCATCAAAGAAGCGCTCCATTACCAAGGTTTCACGGCCCGGCATTGCACCCAATGCGTTCATGCCGGCTAGCAAGTAGTCCACCATCTGAGAAGCTGCCGCCTTTGGAAGGCCGACCGTATTGATCAACCATTGCACAGCTGCTTCTGAAGATTCGTCCTGGAACATTGCGGCCAAAGTATGACGAAGGCGGGAGACTGATTGAGACAGTTCCCTGGTTCGTCCCGGACCTTCACCAAACCAGAATGGAATGGTAGGTTGCATACCCGCAGCATCGCGGACTCTCACTTTTAAACCATCCACACTCAGCATTTGCCAAGCATGAGTGCCAAGAGTAAACACATCTCCCGGCAGAGCTTCCAGTGCGAAGTCTTCATTCAATGTGCCTACAACCACATCCTCAGGATCTAACACCACCTGATAGTCAAACATGTCGGGAATCGCACCACCATTAGTAAGGGAGATCAGATTGGCACCCCGACGGGCTCTGACTCGATTATTAATGCTATCCAGATGCAAGTGAGCACCTCGTCGACCTCTTCGGGTGGCATAACCCTCGGATAACATGATAATTAAGCTATTGAATTCAACTCGTGACAAATCTCGGTATGGATATGCTTTGGTCACCATCTCATAAAGATCATCTAGCTCCCAGCCATTATCGTCACCATCAATTCCTTTAGCAGATGAGGAAACTTCGGCAACTATTTGCTGGGCCAGAATATCAGCAGGTTTTTCCGGCATGACAATTTGGTCCAGTTCGCCACGTTTGATGCTGTGAAGTAATGCGCTGGCTTCTACCAGGTCATCTCTGGTAAGAGGGAATAAAACACCTTTGGGTGTGCCATGGATTGTGTGTCCACTGCGACCTACCCGCTGCAAGAACGTAGCTATGCTTTTTGGGGAAGATATTTGCACCACCAGATCAACTGATCCAATATCAATACCCAGTTCCATTGAAGCGGTTGCCACCAGCACTTTGAGGTCACCGGATTTCAGTTTCTGCTCGGCACTGAGTCGCTGCTCCTTGCTCATACTACCGTGATGAGCACATACCAAACCCTCGTTCAATCGGTTGGTCAGAGATAATGCGAGTCGTTCCGACAGACGACGTGTGTTGACGAAAATCAGCGTAGTGTCATGGATATTAATGAGTTGAACCAACTGTGCATACAGTTCTTCCCAGACTTCATTGCTCATAATGGCACTAAGGGGAGAACTTGGTACTGCCAACTGCAATTCCAGCTTACGGCGGTAGCCACAGTCCACAATTTTGCAATCGGTGATGCCTCCCAGGTCATTGCTGTTGCCCACCAGATAATTGGCGACCATCTCAATAGGTTTTTGAGTAGCAGAGAGACCAATGCGCTGCAAAGGCCCGTCACCACTGGTATGACTGAGCTGTTGCAATCGTTCAATGGACAGAGCCAGATGAGACCCCCGTTTATCAGCAAGCATGGCATGAATTTCATCCACGATCAGAGTCGATACACTTGCTAGCATATTGCGACCACTGGCACTCGTCAGCAGGAGATATAAAGACTCAGGGGTAGTTACCAGAATATGGGGCGGAGTTTTTGCCATCCTTTGACGTTCGGAGGTCGGGGTGTCGCCTGTACGCACAGCAACCTTAATTTCGAGCGGTGCCAGACCGTTAAACTGCAGTTGGTCAGCAATGCCACTCAGAGGTAACTCAAGATTTCGATGGATATCGTTACTCAATGCCTTCAACGGTGAGACATAGAGAATATGCACACCATCATTGAGACAATCCGCCACCCCTTGCGCTACCAAGGTATCAATCGCCGCAAAGAAGGCCGCCAGCGTTTTGCCGCTACCAGTGGGGGCGGAAATCAGGGTATGGTGCCCTTGGCGAATAAAAGCCCAAGCTTTGACCTGGGCCTCTGTAGGCTCGCCAAACTGCTGCCGAAACCAGTCTCGGCAGGCGGAGTGGAACTGTTCAAGAGGATCGGGGAGTGTCATGAGCGCATGCGACCAGACTGCATACAGTGACAAGTTATTGAGAATTGCCGAAAAAAGCAACCCTTTACCTGATGATGGTGGACAAGCGAATTTACTGTCAGAACCGGATTCTGTAATTCGGTAAGTTTAATAGGGATTTAAATGTTGGCACCAGATTCCCCGGGATGCGGGTCCCGACAGCACTCGCCTTGTCGGTGCTACTCATGGGTTTGCATCTCCATTGGCTGTACACAATCGCAAAGCTCAGTATAAAATAAATGACATGATTGAAGTTTGTTATCTTGATGAATACAGCTTCCGAGGAGAGTGAGTTGCATTAAAATCTTCTTAATCCTTGATTTTGAACGAAAGATATATTAATATTGCATCAATTTAACTCCAGTAAAGACTGCGCTCAATAAATCATTATGTATCGTAGCCTTTCAAGTTAAAGTAGTGGTCCCTGTCTAGAGCATCAAGTAGATGAAAATGCTATGTGCGAAAATGCTCTCCATCAGTGTGTATGAATTCCTCCCTAAATTCATAAAAGGTAATGCCAGCCGATACAGGCAGTTCAAGACTCCTGATGCAAGATTGTACCGCTTACCCATTACAACGCCGACGTGTTGCCTGAAGGACGCTCACGAACGAGTCGCTGGTTGCTTCTTTAAATTGTAAAGTATCGAAAAAACAAGCAGGATTCCGGACTTCTTATGCATAGCACCAGGGATTGCCCGGACCTTGTGATTGAGCTTCTCATCGGTCGATTTTGCGCCTGTCCAATTGACAAAGCCCAAAGCGCAGGCTAACTTGGGTAGCTGTTGATTTAAAAGATGCTTTGATGGACTGGAATCACAACAGCTTGCGCTCTCGACTCCGAACTTATTTGGAGAACTTCTGGAAGGAGAATCGGCGGTTCTTTCTGCTACTGGTTTGTATTGTCTTCTTCAAAAGTGCAATAGCCGATCTGAGCTCAATTTCCGGGTCCTCCATGCAACCAACCCTGTTGGACGGCGACAAGGTATGGGTTAACAAATTGGCCTATGATGTCAAGATTCCCTGGACTGAATTCTCACTGGCTGAAATAGATGACCCCGAATGCGGCGATATTATCATTATAGATTCCAAAAAAGCTGGCAAGCGGCTGGTGAAACGTATAGTCGGACTACCTGGCGACACCATCTCTATCCAGAACAACACATTGGTGATCAATGGCGAGCCGGCCAGCTACGAGGTTCTTTTCCAGGATTCCTCGGCCATCATTATTGAGGAGGAGTTGCCCAATATGGCCCATCAGGCACAACTGTCCAGACGCTATTCCACCCGCAAAGGTCGCAGTTATGGACCCACTATGGTGCCGGACAATCAGTATTTTGTACTGGGCGACAATCGGGACAACAGTGCTGACAGCCGCATGTACAGCTTCGTGCCTAGAGGAGAAATTATCGGACGTTCCAGTTCCGTGGTATTTTCGCTGGATAGCCGCAATAACTACCTGCCCCGGGGAGAACGTTTCTTGGAAGATATCCAATAGCCGCTGCGCTGAAGGTCGATAGCCTTTGCCGATATTTCTGCAATTAGGCGAATTATTCCAAGTAATCGGGTATCATGAACCTGTCCCGTACTGCTGTTAGCATTCGGTTTATGTTGCCGAAAATGCACATTTCATGAGACTGGGCATTTTGTTTGTGATTTACCCCAATAACTAAGGATTATGATGATGAAGATGCTATTAAGGAGTATTCGAACCGCCAGCAAAGTCCTGCTGTCAGTGATCCTGCTTTGTGTGACTCAACTATCACAGTCACAGGATTATGTCTGGGCTCCGGACTTCCCTGTCGGTAGCTCAATTCCAGAGATTGCAGCAGAGGATCAAAATGGTGAGATGCGCACCCTTGACGATCTTATGAGTGGGAGCGGTATGCTGTTCATGCTTAGCCGTTCCTTCGACTGGTGACCCTACTGCAAATCTCAGCTCGTGCAGCTGACCGAAATTGCAGAAGATTTTGAAGCTATGGGTATTGCTGTCGTAGCAATGACCTACGACTCTGTTGAAATGTTGAAGACTGTCGAGGAGGACCAAGGAATCGAATTTACCCTGCTCCACGACGAGGCCATTACCCATGTCAATGCCTTGGGCATACTCAACACCGACTATGAGCCTGATCAGCGCACTTATGGAGTGCCTCATCCGGGTATTTTCCTACTTGACACCGAGGGAGTCATTCGTGCCAAGTTTGCCGAAGAGGATTACCGGGACCGGCCTGACTTTGCAGACGTGCTTGAAGCGGCGGCTGAGCTGAATTAGAGGCTCCAGTCGGTCTGCATTAGCATCCACAACAGGAGGCCAGTGTGCCTCCTGTTATTGTGATGCCGAGGCAGCTTCAGTCGTCCTCAGCATATGCGGGCAGTTGAATGATGAGTAACATAGCTTACCGAGTAGTCGCATCCTGAATATCCAGGGTCTGATGACGCTTTACAGAAATTTGGATACCATTCACATTTCACATTCTGACTTGGTGCATGACCCTTGATTAATTCCGGGTGGCGTAGCAGATAATGCTGCCAAGTGTTCAGTTGATTAGTGCAGCAACTATCTGAATTCTAGACCTGAAATATCATATTCTGTAATCATTACTATCAACAAGGCAACACAGTCTTGACCCAGAAAACTCCTCTCTATCACAAGCATATCGAGGCCGACGGCAAGATGGTGGATTTTGCCGGGTGGTCCATGCCTATCCATTACGGCTCTCAGCTTGAGGAACATAAGCAGGTTCGTTGCGAAGCTGGAGTTTTTGATGTCTCCCATATGACCATTGTCGATGTGGAGGGTGCTGATGCCGAGCCCTACCTGCGCAGCCTGCTGGCCAATGATGTAGCCAGACTTGATGTGTTAGGTCGTGCCCTGTATAGCGGCATGCTCAATGAGAATGGCGGGGTCATCGACGATTTGATCGTATACCGCATGGCGTTCGGATTCAGAGTGGTCAGCAACTGTGCCACAAGGGAAAAGGATCTGGCTTGGATGAGATCCATTGCCGGAAGCTTTATCCTGGAGATTAATGAGCGACCTGACCTTTCCATACTCGCTGTGCACGGTCCGGCGTCCATTGACCGAGTTTGCAAGTTACTTGATTCAGACTCAGCAGAGGCAGTGCGCAATCTTGGTAACTTTCGCGGCCAGATGCTGGATCAATGGTTTATTGCACGCACCGGTTATACTGGAGAAAAAGGGCTGGAAATCATACTGCCCGATAAAGACGTTGCAGGATTGTGGGACCAGCTACTTAGCCATGGGGTGAATCCTATTGGGCTAGGTGCGCGCGATACCTTGCGTCTGGAAGCAGGCATGAACCTGTATGGCCATGATATGGATGAGTCGATCTCTCCCATTGCCGCCAACATGGCTTTCAGTATTGCCTGGGATCCACTGGAACGAGATTTTGTCGGGCGAAAGGCTATCACTGCACATCTTGAGCAGCAGCGTCAGGGCCATTTTCCTGAACTGGCGGGCTTGGTTCTGGAACAGCGTGGTGTGTTGCGCGAGGGACAGCGGGTGATCACTGAAAATGGCGATGGAATCATCACCAGCGGCAGCTTTTCACCTACATTGAAGCATTCCATTGCATTAGCTAGAATTCCTGTCAACAGTGAAAACTGTCAGGTTGAAATGCGTGGCAAATTGGTAGCGGTTAGGAAGGTTCGCCCCAATTTTGTGCGTTTTGGCAAAAAAGTCTTTGAATGAACAGCGAGGCTGAGAGTGAGCAAATTCCCGGACGATCTTAAATACGCCAAGTCCCATGAATGGGTTAAGGTTGATGAAAACGGTGTCGCCACCATTGGCATTAGTAGCCATGCACAGAGTGCGCTTGGCGATATAGTTTTCGTTGAGTTGCCCGAGACAGGCACCACCGTTAATGCTAAAGACGAAGTGGCTGTGGTGGAATCGGTCAAGGCCGCCTCGGATGTTTATAGCCCGGTGTCTGGTGAGGTCATTGAAGTCAATGAGCTCCTAGAGGATGAGCCGGAGACAGTCAATGTCAGCCCGTATGAAAACGGCTGGTTCTACAAACTGCAACTTAACGATGAGGCGGAGCTGGATGAGTTGATGTATGCCGATGCCTATGCTGAGCACTGCGATGACGAGTAGGCATTATTGGGTTCAGCCAGCGACAGCCGTCTCCAGACTAAAGTTTTCGGGCAACAACAGCCAGCAGGATCTGCCGATTCCTGTGCAGACCTTTATACATTATAAATGCAGGTAAACCTTCCGCACTGTTGATGCGTACTATGCCGCATATTGCTGAGCTTACAACGCAGCTGATCCTATCTATATAAGCAGACCACAAGTCTCCCTTTGCTGACTCCTAGCTGAATGATGACTCCAGGTAGCAACAAAAATGGATATTGAAAACCAGTTCTCTGCCAATAATGATGCTGTTAGCCTAGACTCCCTTCAGCATGATGGAGATTTTATTGACCGCCATATTGGACCTGATGCAGACCAGATTCAGCAGATGTTGAAAAGTCTGGGACTGGAATCCCTGGATCGACTGGTGGAGAAAATCCTGCCGGATTCAATAAGGCTGAAACAACCTCTGGCCATGGCCGGGCCGATCAATGAAAGTGTTGCTCTGGCCAAACTAAAAACAATTGCAGCCAAGAATAGGCCTGCCCGCTCGTATATTGGTCTCGGCTATTACGACACTGAACCTCCCGCTGTTATTGTGCGCAATGTGCTGGAGAATCCAGGCTGGTATACCGCCTACACCCCCTACCAGCCGGAAATCTCCCAAGGTCGGCTGGAATGCCTAATGAACTTCCAGCAGATGGTGCTGGATCTCACTGCCATGGAACTGGCCAATGCCTCCTTATTGGATGAAGCAACCGCCGCCGCCGAAGCTATGGCACTGGCTAAACGGGTCAGCAAAAACCGGCGGGCCAATACCTTTTTTGTAGATACAAATTGCTTTCCACAAACCATTGATGTCATCAAAACTCGCGCTGCCTGTTTCGGATTCAGACTGGTGATTGGCGACATCAACCAAGTGGATAAGGCCGAGCTGTTCGGTGCCATCTTTCAGTATCCTTCGATGCTCGGTGATGCTGCCGATTTGACCCTCAACATTGCTCAACTGCATGAAAAGCAAGCTATAGCCATTGTTGCTGCCGATCTGATGAGCCCGGCTGTGCTGATGAGCCTGGCTGTGCTGAAGCCCCCCGGCGAGATGGGGGCCGATGTGGTAGTTGGAACCACCCAACGTTTTGGAGTCCCTATGGGATACGGAGGTCCACATGCCGCTTATCTGGCAACAAGGGACAGCTACAAGCGTGCTGTGCCGGGTCGCATTATCGGGGTATCCGTTGATTATCGCGGCAAGCAGGCCTATCGCATGGCACTACAAACCCGCGAACAACATATCCGACGAGAGAAAGCCAACAGCAATATTTGTACCGCCCAAGTGTTGCTGGCCAACATCTCCGCACTGTATGCCATGTTCCATGGCCCTACAGGAATTCGTCGCATCGCCAGCCGCATACACCGATTGACTCGGATACTGGCGGAAGGGCTGACGCAACAGGGACTTAAAGTGGTTAATGAAAGCTATTTTGACACCCTGACCCTTGCCGTGACTGAAGACCAAGCCATGGCCATTGCCGCACGGGCCGCTACCGCAGGTATCAACTTGCGACTGGATCGTGTACTTACCCATCAGACCATCAGCCTCAGCCTTGATGAGTGCACCGACCAAGCCCAGATCATCACCCTGTGGCAAGTCATTGGCGGTGACAACGCTGTTACACCAGACCTGGCAGCCCTGGATCAGGAAATTAGTCACGGTAATTCGCAGTCGGTGATCCCGGTCTCTTTGAGGCGTAAGTCTAGTTATCTGACTCACCCTGTCTTTAATCGCTACCACAGCGAGACTGAGATGATGCGCTATCTTAAACGGCTGGAAAACAAGGATCTGTCATTGACCCATTCAATGATTCCGTTGGGCTCTTGCACCATGAAGCTGAATGCAGCCGCCGAGATGATTCCAGTTACCTGGCCGGAGATTGCCAGACCGCACCCATTTACGCCGGTGGATCAAATGCAAGGCTATCAGGAGATGATTGCGGAATTGGAGGCTATGCTCAGGGAAATTCTAGGCTTTGATGCTATTAGTATGCAGCCCAATTCCGGGGCCCAAGGCGAATATGCCGGTTTGCTGGCGATTCGAAAGTACCATGACAACCGAGGGGAGTCCCGCCGTAATGTGTGCCTGATTCCTACCTCTGCCCATGGCACCAATCCTGCCAGTGCCCAGATGTTGGGAATGCAGGTGGTATTGGTGGACTGCGATGATGACGGCAATATTGATGTTGCGGATCTTAGCGGCAAGGCATTGGAATACACAGATACCTTGGCTGCCCTGATGATTACTTACCCCTCAACCCATGGTGTATATGAAGAAGCCGTAAAGCAGGTTTGCCAGATCGTGCATGATCACGGTGGCCAGGTCTACATGGACGGAGCAAACCTCAATGCACAAGTGGGCATTGCCAGACCAGGGGACATAGGTGCTGATGTCTCCCATGTCAATCTGCACAAAACCTTTTGTATCCCACATGGCGGAGGTGGCCCGGGCATGGGACCAATTGGGGTCAAGGCACACCTAGCTCCTTACCTGGCCAATCATCCGTTAATTGAGTTGGACGGACCCAATCCCGACAATACGGCAGTCTCCGCTGCCCCATGGGGGAGTTGCGGAATTCTGCCCATCTCATGGATGTACATCACCATGATGGGTGGTGAAGGGTTGGTGAAAGCAACCCAGGTTGCCATGCTCAATGCCAACTATATCGCTGCCAGACTGGCACCCCATTTTCCGGTATTGTACACTGGGCGCACCGGCATGGTTGCCCATGAATGCATTATCGACATGCGGCCCCTTAAGCTGGCCACTGGCATCAGTGAGGAGGATATGGCGAAGCGACTCATTGATTATGGTTTTCATGCACCGACCATGTCTTTCCCGGTCGCAGGCACCTTGATGATCGAACCCACCGAAAGCGAGTCCAAGGCCGAACTGGACCGCTTTATTGATGCCATGGTCCAGATTCGAAAGGAAATTGCACAGGTCGAATCTGGTGAGATTGACAAGGACAACAATCCACTGAAGAATGCACCGCATACCTTGGACGACATCCTTGATGAAAACTGGCAACGTCCCTACAGTAAACAAACCGGAGCATTTCCGTTGGCCGAAAATCGGGAAGCTAAGTACTGGCCACCCGTTAATCGCGTTGACAACGTTTTTGGTGATCGCAATCTGTTCTGCAGTTGTCCAGCAGTCGAGGATTTCGCCTAGATTTTAAGTTGTTCAGCTCAGGACTTGACCCGCACTGCCGTACCGCTGACGCTGACCATCATCATGGCACCATTTTGGCCAACAACTTCATAGTCGATATCAATCCCGACTATGGCGTTGGCTCCCATGGCCCGGGCTTCCTCCTCAATTTCAGAGAAGGCAATATCTCTGGCCTTGGCCAGTTCGCCTTCATAGGCCCCCGCCCGTCCACCGACGATATCACGCACTGCACCGAAGATGTCCTTGAAGATATTGGCACCAAGTATCGCCTCACCCACGACGATGCCCAGGTACTCCTCAATCTCACGGCCTTGTAAGGTATTAGTAGTTGATCTGATCATTAGCTTGCTCCATAGCTGCCAGTTAATTTCCAAATGGCCTTGGTGTCAGAATGCGAAAAATCTCGTCATGGCAATGCTGGTCGTTCTCCTGTTGAGTCCCGAGCTAAGGATTCAAGGCACCTGCTATCTTGTTGGTCTGGGTTGGACAGCAATCTCAGTGATTCTAAACGCCTTCCTGATGTATCCAATATTGTATGCTGGTGCATGTCCGGGATTACGGTCGGGTTGACTGACTTCAGCATAGGATGCTGTTTT
>JAPORB010000204.1 GCA_026710425.1 Gammaproteobacteria bacterium | reverse complement strand
AGATCAACGCAAAACGGTAAGTTTGGTATGGGAAAGTGCCAGCCACTTGCTACCCACCTTATCAAAATTAATCTGCAGGCGCGCGCTATGGCCAGTCCCCTCATAGTTAAGTACTACTCCTTCACCGAAACGGGCATGGCTCACGCGCTGACCGAGGGAAAACTCTGTGTGTGGCACCTCAGTCTGATTCCTGCGACCTAGGGAGGGGAGTTTGCCGTTATGTCCAACAGTAGATGTCGGTCGGGTAATAGTGGCTTTCACCCGCAACTCTTCAAGCAACTCTCTGGGGATTTCATGGATGAAGCGGGAGATTCGACAAAGTTCCAACTCGCCATGCAGTCGCCGCGACTGTGCATGAGTTAAGTACAGCTTACTGCGGGCCCGGGTAATGCCTACATAGCAAAGTCGCCTTTCCTCTTCAATACTCTCCAAACTGCCACTGGACATTTTGTGGGGAAACAGACCCTCTTCCAAGCCGGTCAGAAAAACCACTTGAAATTCCAGCCCCTTGGCCGAGTGCAGTGTCATTAGTTGTACAGCCTCCTCGCTTTCATGCATCTGGTTATCGCCTGCTTCCAGAGATGCCTGATCAAGAAAGGCGGCTAGCAGGCTACTGGATCTGCGATCAGTGGCACCATCCGGGGCATTCTCCTCGAAACTACTGGCGGCAGACACTACCTCGTCCAGGTTCTCGAGGCGCGCCTTTGCCTTTTCGCCCCCTTCTTTCTCATGGTGTGCAATCAGCCCAGTATGCCAGATGACATGGCTCGCCTTGTCATCCAATGTGAGTTCGGTGCAGGCCCTGTCCAATTCATCAATAAGGGTCAGGAAAGCCAACACAGCATTGCGGGCACGTGAGCCAAGTATGGACTGATTGACACATTCAACACAGGCCTGCCACAAGGAGCAGTTGTTGCGGCGGGCAATATGCCGGACGGTGTCAAGTGTCCGCCCACCGATACCGCGAACCGGGATATTGATGACTCGTTCCAGCGATGTGTCATCATGACGATTAAGCAGCAGTCGCAGATAGGCGAGAGCGTTTTTGACTTCAAGTCGCTCATAGAAACGCTGGCCTCCGTAGATGCGGTACGGCATGTTGACACGCAGCAAGGCCTCCTCCAATTGTCTTGACTGAGCATTGGAGCGATACAGCACCGCCGCCTCGTTTAGACGACTGCCTTGCCGTTGCCATTGTTGCAACCGTTCTACGATGAACCTTGCCTCGTCCTGTTCATTGAAGGCTTCGTACAGGCTGATCGGCTCCCCCTTGTCGCCCTCTGTCCACAGGTTTTTGCCCAGTCTTCCCAGATTACGAGCGATCAGTTGATTGGCAGCGGTCAGGATGGTCGAGGTGGAGCGATAGTTCTGTTCCAATCTGATGGTGTCGGCATTGGCAAAGTCCTTACAGAAAGATTGGATGTTCTCAATGCGCGCACCGCGCCAGCCATAGATGGACTGGTCATCATCACCCACAACCATAAAATGGTTTTTACTGCCAGCAAGTACCCTGAGCCAGGCATATTGGATAGTGTTGGTGTCCTGAAACTCATCAACCAGAATGTACCGAAACTGCTGCTGGTAGTGTTGAAGAATCGATAAATTGTTTAACCAGAGTTCGTGTGCTCGCAGCAGAATCTCGCCGAAGTCGATCATGCCTCCCTGCATGCAGGCATCTTCATAAGCGGCATATAGCTTCAGCATGATTTTGGTTTTTTCATCATTATTGTGTTCGATATTTTTGGCACGCTGCCCCTCATCTTTGCGATCATTGATGTACCACTGACATTGCTTTGGAGGCCACTGGTCCTCATCCAGGTTCATGGATTTACACAGCCGCTTGAGCACCCGCAGCTGGTCCTCGGCATCGATGATTTGAAAGTCTTGCGGTAACCCTGCCTCCTGCCAGTGTATACGTAGCAGCCGGTGTGCCAGTCCGTGAAAGGTTCCCACCCACATGCTGCCACTGGGTTGCCGGAGCAGTTGCTCAATTCGATTGCGCATCTCGCGGGCTGCCTTGTTGGTGAATGTCACAGCCAAAATAGCCGAGGGAGGTATCCGTTCGGCTTCGACAAGCCAGGCAATGCGATGTACCAGCACCCGAGTCTTGCCGCTACCGGCACCGGCCAGAACCAGCAAATTTTGCGCCGGACTCTCCACTGCCTGGCGTTGCTGATGGTTTAGGGGGTCTAGAATGTGGTTAGCGTCCATATTAGGTAATCTAGTTTACCCTGTTTGGTAAGCAGAATCGCTCAATATCAATATTCAGGAGCTGCCCATGGCATGGGACTTGATTAATCACCAGGCATGTCCAAATGTAACGGCACCAGAGTTGGTGACTGTGTGATAAAACGAAAAATGGTAGCGACGGATACGTCCCTTTTGTTCTGGCATGTTCAGATGCTCACAAGCGTATCAACATGCTGCTAAGCAATATGCTCCTAAAGGCTTGCAAGATTTAGGGAAACGCAATCCGCAAACTTAGCATTACAGAATATCGGTTCGTATCCTCGGTTCTGGTCCAGGTGGAGACGGGTTCGCTGCCATCAAGCCGTAGGTTCGGTGGATGGCTGCGCAGAACACCACCGCCAAAGGCATCAGATTCAAAGTCACTGAAATGTTGCCATCGGGCCATCAGATCCAGGGCAACTCGCTCTGTCAACTGCCGCGAAACACCACCAATCAGCATTAACCCAGTCATAGTGTCCTGCGGTGTTGAACGACCAGTGCTGACAGTCCCGGCTAGATTTTCCACAATCTCCTCTGCATTGGGCTGGTCCCGTCCGCTCAGAATATCAGCGGGGTCAATGCTGCGGGCCCAGACCCAGGAAAAGTCCTTGCGCATTTGGGTCAGGCCCACACCAACTCCTGCGAAGGGTGTCCATTGACTTCGGTTAGGCCAATCGCGATAGGCGATGGCAAATAGTTGCTGGGCTGTGACATTTCCGAGTGTTTCCTGACCAACAGACAACTCGTTGCTGATCTTGTCGAAATCTGCTCCAGTAGCATCAGTAGAGGATACAGTCTGATGGAAGTCGGTCGTCTGATAGCCATAGGCCAGAGCAAGTCTGAAGCGGGGCGAAAAGTGATACCCCAGTTCGGCTGTGGCCGAGAAACCGCTGCCGCTGTTGAAAGGTGCGGACCAGCCATCACCAGTACCACGCGTGGTAGTATTACACCCGATTACAGATATCGCACGAGGGTTGATGTACTCATCGCAGATACTTGCTCGATCATTGCTTCGGCTGCGCATATTGACCGCACTGGTGGCATTGCCACCAAGGGAAAAGCTTACATAGAGTGGCTCGGCTTGGCTTGGTGCACACAGCATTGATATACAGAAAAGCCCGAGTAGCAGGCTAACAAATAGTCTGCTTCGCTTATGGGAGCGGCATTGCTTGATGAGCAGCAGGGCAAATGGTGCGGGACCAGCAGTGAGTCGCAGCTTATGTGACATAGACTGTACCAAGATAGGCATTGATCTCAACCTCCAAAGCTTTGCCGAAAGGCGATGGACAGAAACCATAGTTGGCCACCGCTGAAACTGTTGGTATTAACAAAGTCCGGGTTGGTGCTATGGACCGGGTGATTCTGATATCGGCCAGCCGATGTGATGTTGTTGACTTCCTGGTGTGTCGGCCTTAAACCGATGAATCTGTTGTTTCCAATGTCATAATCCGCACCAGCATGCAATCGCCAGCTGTTAACTCGGTCTTCAAGATTCGTGTTCTGAATTGTGGAATAGAAGGGAAGTGGTGGGTTGTATGCCGAAACTTCTGCGGCCATGCTCCGGTAATCGCTGAGGTATTGCATGTCACGATAGGAGACTGTGGTCCGTCCCAGCCCAACTCCTAGGTAAGGGGTAACCACCATGCCCCCTGCCTGCGAAAACTCATAGAAGGCATCCAGGAATACTGTCCGCAAGCGACGTTCATTAATTGATGCGCTTGCAGTGGCATTGACTAGGTCACCGGTTCGGGGTCGGATTGAGCTGCCGTCAAGATAACCAAAACCGGTCGACTGCTGTTCAGTTTCACTGGACTGTAGTGCCAGTGCAAGTTCTAGCCGGGTTCTACCGAAGCGTCTTTCCAAGAAAAGTTCCAGAGCTGCACTGCGATCCAATTTGATGGTGTACTGCCAACGATATCCGGTGACATTCGGAATGGGTATCTGGTCAAAACAGGCACTGTCGGGGTAGCAGTAGGGGTCAAGATTCCAGCCGGTTTGGGTCACACTAGAACTCCAGTTTGGTCCCAGAGCTACCGACAGATACCAGTCTGGTCTTGCTGCTTCATTCTCGCTGGCATCCACCGCAGAAATGGCGGCAAAGATTAAGCCAAGCTGCGTGAAGGATTTTATTGCTGTTGGCAACCTTTTTCCAATGATTTGTGCAATGAAGATCATGAGCGACTTTATATCAGTGGGCCGTGTTGCCCGCAACTTCCTTGTGTAGATAAGCGTTGTAGTTTGCAGAGTGATGCTTTTGTTACAGAGCGGAGTCGACTTTTGCTAAACTGTTCACCTCCGGATGTGGTCCGGGTGTTACTCAGTTCAGAGTCTCGGGGAGAAGGTTATGCCAGGAATCAATGAAGAGGTGCCATTTAACTGGCAGGACCCTTTTTTGCTTGAGGAACAACTCAGCGAAGAAGAACGATTGGTACGTGATACTGCCAGGCAGTATGCACGGGACAAATTGCTTCCCCGGGTTCGTGAAGCCTACCGCAATGAGGAAACCGATCCGACCATCTTCCGGGAAATGGGTGAGCTTGGTCTGCTTGGACCTATGATACAAGGCTATGGCAGTGCTGGCATGAACTATGTGTGTTATGGCTTGATTGCCCGAGAGATTGAAGCTGTAGATTCTGGCTATCGTTCCATGATGTCGGTGCAGTCGAGTCTGGTCATGCATCCTATCCATACCTTTGGATGCGAGGAGCAGAAGCAAAGATATCTGCCAGATCTCGCTAGTGGTAAGATCATAGGTTGCTTCGGACTCACCGAACCCGATCACGGATCAGATCCAGGTTCAATGAATACACGGGCTAGGTCGGTCAGCGGTGGCTTTAGCCTTAGCGGCACAAAAAACTGGATTTCCAACTCGCCCATTGCCGATGTGTTTATTGTCTGGGCTAAGGATGATGACGGTGCTATTCGAGGATTCATTTTGGAAAGGGGAATGAGCGGGCTAAGTACCCCAAAGATTGAAGGCAAGTTGGCTTTGCGAGCCTCAATTACGGGCGAAATTGTTATGGATGAGGTTTTGGTGCCTGAAGCAAACTGTCTGCCAAGGGCCCGCGGACTTAATGGACCATTCAGCTGTCTGAATTCGGCTCGTCTTGGTATTGCCTGGGGCGCATTGGGTGCTGCCGAAACTTGTTGGCATACCGCCCGGCAGTACACCCTGGACCGCAAGCAATTCAGGAGACCGCTTGCCGCCAACCAGATCATCCAAAAGAAGTTGGCCCAGATGCAGACGGATATCAGTTTGGGATTGCAGGGATGTTTACAGGGAACACGATTGCGCGATCAGGGAAAACTGGCACCACCATTAATTTCTCTGCTGAAACGCAACTCGTGCCTGAAGGCCCTTGATGCGGCCCGTGAGGCGAGGGATATGCTGGGGGGTAATGGCATCTCAGACGAGTATCCGGTGATGCGCCATGCACAGAATCTGGAGGTAGTTAATACCTACGAGGGAACCCAGGATATTCATGCTCTTATTCTTGGCCGTGCCCAGACTGGCATTCAGGCCTTTACCGGTTAGGGCGCGCAGATCAGAGGTAGTTAATAAAGATTCCCAGGAAAATCACCGCTCCTACCCGGTTATTGTTGAGAAATGCCCTGAAACAGTTGTCCGGTGAACGGTCACGAATCAGCACTTGCTGCCAGACCAACAAACCGGCCGCGACAAGCAGGGTCCCAAAAAAGGCAATACCCAGCCCTAAACGCCATCCTGCCAGCCACATTACAGCCACAAACAGAATCTGCAGCACACCAATGATCAATCGGTCAGCCTCACCAAACAATATGGCGGTAGACTTGACCCCAATTTTTTTATCGTATTCCCGATCCACCATGGCGTACTCGGTGTCAAACACCATTGTCCAAAGAACATTGGCCAGCACCAACAAAAAAGCAGCCATGGGTACGGTTGCGTTTTGGGCACTAAAGGCCATTAGAATACCCATGGAGAAGGCAATGCCCAGTACTAACTGCGGCAAGCTGGTGAAACGCTTCATAAATGGATAGACCGCCACCACACCAACGGCAGCAAAGGCCAGCTGTATGGTCATGCTGTTGGTGAGCAGCACCAACCCGAACCCCAGCAGAGAGAAAAACACAAAACATCCAAGTGCTTCCTGCCGGGTCAGGGCACCTCGGGCTAATGGACGCCCCTTGGTGCGCTGAACATGGCCATCAATCTGATAATCGGCGAAGTCGTTGATGGCGCAACCACCAGCCCGCATCACCGTGGTTCCTAGCAAGAAAATGATCAGCAGATCAAGGTCAGGAAATCCCTCAGAGGCGATCCACAAGGCACCAATGGTCGGCCAGAGCAGCAACAGAATGCCAATCGGACGATCAAAGCGGGTGAGTTCAATGTAGGCAGGGAGCTTTGCCGAAATTATCGGAAATCGTGTCTGGAACCGCTTTTCAATTTCAGTCCACAAGGCTGCCGCTTTAGACATGGGGAATTAGCTTTGCTTGATCAGTTTGTGCCAGAGTTTGTGGGTCAGCTTAGCTTGGCGAATACCAGTGAAAACATTCCAGAGTATTATGTTTTGGCAAAGTGACTTGGGATGACCAATAGGTTGATGCCTGCAAACCTGAATCGGTGAGCTAGGCATTAATAAAATCCTGTCGGTCACCGATCCATCGATTAACCAGCGGATCAATCAACTCTGGGCTGCTCGCCATAATTTCTTCCGCAGCCAGTTTGACATCGTCCAGTAAAGCCGCGTCGCAACCGAGATCAGCCACCCGAAAGGTCATTAGCCCAGTCTGTCGGGTGCCCAGAACCTGTCCAGGTCCGCGCAGCTCCAGGTCCTTTTCGGCGATGTAAAAGCCATCGGTGCTCCCGCGCAACACTTCAAGACGCTGCTTACCAGTATCTGAAAGCGGCGATTGGTACAACAAGATGCAATGACTCTGAATGGCACCGCGGCCAACCCGACCCCGTAGCTGATGCAGCTGTGCCATGCCAAGGCGTTCTGGGTTCTCAATTATCATCAGGCTGGCATTGGGCACATCAACTCCAACCTCAATGACGGTAGTTGCTACCAGCAACTGAATATCGCCCGAGCTGAAGGCCTTCATCACCTTCTGCCGCTGATCCGTCTTCATACGACCATGAGCCAGTCCCAGTTTGATCTTGGACAGCTGTTTGCCAAGCTGCTCGGCTGTAGCCTCTGCCGCCTGTGCTTGCAGGGTTTCGGAGTCCTCGATAAGAGTACAGACCCAGTAAGCCTGTCGACCTTGACTACAGGCTACCTCAATGCGTTTGATCACTTCATCCCGGCGGCGGTTCGAAATCACAGCAGTATTGACCGGCGTCCGACCGGGTGGCAGTTCATTGATGACTGAACAATCCAGATCTGCATAGGCACTCATGGCCAAGGTTCTGGGGATTGGTGTTGCGGTCATGACCAGCTGATGAGGATTCAGTTGCGATACACCTCCCTTTTCTCGCAGGGCTAGCCGCTGATGAACGCCAAAACGATGCTGCTCATCAATAATCACCAATCCCAGTCTTTGATACTCGACCCCTTGCTGAAACAGAGCATGGGTACCAATCGCCAGTTTTGTCCGACCATCCACTAGGGCAGATAAGGTTGACTTGCGCGCCGCCGCTTTGGTCTTGCCACTAAGCCACCCGACTTCAATTCCGAGCGGCTCCAGCCAGCCACTAAATGTTTGCAGATGCTGTTCTGCAAGAATTTCGGTTGGAGCCATCAAGGCAACCTGGTAGCCACTGTCTATGGCAGTTAGAGCAGCGAGTGCAGCCACCACAGTCTTGCCCGAACCTACATCGCCTTGTAGCAGCCGCAACATGGGGGCGACACTGCTCAAATCAGATTCGATTTCCTCCATAGCTCTTTGCTGGGCATTGGTTAACCGGAACGGCAAGTTGGCCAACAACTGATTTTTCAGCAGACCAGCGGCCAAGGCAGGTGCCAGTTGTTGTTCATTGACTTGTTTCAGGCGACGCATACACAGTCTGTGGGATAACAGCTCTTCAAAAGCCAGTCGCTGTCGCCCCGGATTCAGACTGGTGTCCAGACAAATCTGGTCTGAGTCGACGGGAGGGCTGTGAACCTGGTTAAGGGACTCAATGAGTGGCAGCAGGGAAAAACGTTTGAGCAGTGCGGCAGGCAGAAACTCTGTCAATCCACCAGAAGACTCCATCAGCTGCAGAGCTTGGCTGATGGCTTTGCGCAGCCGTGATTGCAACAGACCTTCGGTGGTAGGATAGATGGCGGTGAGCTTGTCAGGAACTGGTTCTTCCTTACCATGGGACAGTCGCTGATATTCTGGATGATAGATTTCCAAACCATGACGGCTGCGACGGATCTGACCATAACAGCGGAGCCTGGTTCCGGGAGTCAGGGCATCTTTGTGAGCCGCAGTGAAATGAAAAAAACTCAGCCCGATGATTCCACTGCCATCGCTAATGACACAGCGCAGGCTGCGCCGACGTCCTTGCTCTACACTAGCGTTAACCACGCTTCCCTCCATTTGCATGGTGCGCCCAACCTGTGCTTCGGCGATGGGGTAAATCCGGGTTCTATCTTCATAGCGTAGCGGCAAGTGAAACAGTAAATCAGCTACCTTATGCAGGCCTAGCTGCTGAAATTTTTTCTCCTGCGCAGGGCCCACCCCCCGCAGACGAGTCACGGGCAATTGTTCAAGTGGCTTGACTTTCATTCGGGATCGGTGGGCAACTTTCTGCATTTCAAACAATGACACGACCGGGAATATCGGGTAGCCCGGTCGCCAAAAATTTCATGAAAAGCTTTATGTGTCCAGCATGAATTCGGCATCAGCTTGGCTATAGTACCAAGCCCAAAGCGGATCCGTGCTAGACGGCGAGCACGGCATCAATTTCGATAGATGCTCCTTTGGGCAATGCAGCAACTTCAAAGGTGGCACGAGCCGGATAGGGTTCATTGAAATAGTCGGTCATGATCTCATTAACTGTGGTGAACTCGCCCAGATCTGTGAGGAAAATGGTGATCTTGACTGCCCGGTCCAGCGAGGTTTCCCCTGCTTCTGCCACGGCCTTGAGGTTGTCAAAAACCTGCCGGGCCTGTACCGCAATATCACCCTTGATGATTTCCATTGTGTCTGGTACCAGCGGTATCTGTCCGGAACAAAAAATCAGGGAGCCGACCCGGACTGCCTGCGAATAGGGGCCTATGGCTGCCGGGGCGGCATCGGTATGGATGTTTTCCAGGTTATTCATCAGGCTGTACTCCCGAGGGGTCTTTTAATGGTTTTGCGCAGCACCCGACTTTTGACACGGGTTACCTTGCTTACCGGCTTCATCAGCCTAACCCGTTTCATGACCCTGGCCAGGTGAACACGGTTTTTAACACTGATAGCCAGATTGACTATGCTGAAACGGGCATCTCGTTCCACAGTGCTGATCTTCTCTATATTAGCATCGGCACCAGTGATAGTTGTCGCTAGGGTGGCGATGATGCCGCGTTGATTTTCCAGCTCCACCCTGAGCTCGACTGAGAAATCACCTTCGACCCCCGAGTCCCAGCTCAGTGCCACACATTTCTCTGTTCGATTGCGGATTTCGGCGATGTTTTTGCAATCATCGGTATGCACCACCATGCCGCGACCTGAACTGATGTGTCCAACAATGTCATCGCCAGGAATCGGGTGGCAGCACTTGGCGTAATTAAGTACCATGCCCTCCGAGCCACGAATGGCCAGTGTACCCTGTTCCTTGACCGTCTCGGCCTCTGCCTCGGTCGAGTCGTGGCGGGCGACCATCAGCTGGGCGATTACATTAGCCATTCGATTGCCCATACCAATTTCTTCCAGCAATTTGTCCAGCGAGTTTAGCTTGGTTAGCACCTGCACGTTCTCAATGTTGTCATGTGACACCTCGTCTAGCTGTGTACCAAACCCGGCCAGTGCCTTGTTAAGCAATCGACGACCCAGCGCGATGGATTCTGAGTGTTTTTGGTTCTTCAGGTAGTTGCGTATATTGCTACGGGCCTTGCCGGTGGTGACAAAACTCAGCCAGGCCGGATTAGGCTGAGTACCTGGCGCAGTAATGATCTCTATTGTCTGTCCGCTCTGCAAAGGCTCACTCAAGGGTGCCAGCCGCCGGTTGATACGGCAGGCCACACAGGAATTGCCAACATCTGTATGCACCGCATAGGCAAAGTCCACGGCGGTGGACCCGGTGGGCAATGCCAATATACCGCCCTTGGGGGTAAAGAGGTAAATCTCGTCTGGAAACAGATCAATCTTAACGTGTTCTATAAACTCCAGTGAGTTACCAGCATTCTTTTGCATATCCAGCAGGCCGTTGACCCATTGTCGGGCCCGCAGATGGGCATTGGCAGGCAGATCTTCGCTAGATTTATAAAGCCAATGCGCCGCAATACCGTTGTTGGCCATGGCTTCCATTTCTTCGGTTCGTATCTGGATCTCTATCGGCACACCGTGCATTCCAAACAACACGGTATGCAATGACTGATAACCGTTGGCCTTGGGAATGGCAATGTAGTCCTTGAAGCGACCAGGCACGGGTTTGTACAGGCTGTGCACGGCACCGAGCACTCGATAGCAGGTGTCCACAGAGTCCACGATAATTCTGAACGCATACACATCCATGATGTCCGAGAAAGCCTTGCGTTGGCTGCGCATCTTCTCGTAAATGCTGTACAGATGCTTCTCCCGGCCTATGGTGCGGCCTGGCAGGCCCTCTCTTTCCAGGCAGGCCTCTAATGAAGTTTGGATCTGGGATAAGATCTGCTTGCGATTGCCACGGACCCGTTTTACCTCGGCCTCAATGCGGCGAGCTCGCATCGGGTAGAGTGCGGCAAACCCCAGTTCCTCAAACTCCACGCATATATTGTTCATGCCCAGACGATTGGCGATGGGGGCATAAATATCAAGGGTTTCGCGGGCTATTCGCCTGCGCTTCTCTGGTGCCAGCACATCCAGTGTGCGCATGTTATGCAGCCGATCAGCGATCTTGACCAGAATAACCCGTAGATCCTTAGCCATGGCTAGGGCCATTTTCTGGAAATTTTCGGCTTGCGCCTCAGCCCGGCTGCTGAAAGTAATTTTGTTCAGTTTGCTGACACCATCAACCAAGTCGGCCACGGTATGGCCAAACTGTGATTTGATGGCGGTTTTGGTGATGCCGGTGTCCTCTATGACATCGTGCAGCATGGCGACCATCAGTGACTGATGATCCATATGCATATCGCCAAGAATGCCGGCTACGGCTAGCGGGTGGGTGATATAAGGCTCACCACTGCGGCGGAACTGGCCTTCATGAGCCTGTTCCGCATAGTAGTAGGCCCTGCGCACATAATTCACCTGCTCTTGCTGCAGGTAATGGGTGAGATCCGTAGAGAGGGTATCAATGTTGTCGGCGACGGCTTGCATGCCTGCTTTCCTGTTGTTGCGACAACAAAGCCTGACGACCCTGGTTCAAATCTCGGTAGTGGGTTGGTCGTCCTTCTGTTCGGCTGCTGCTTCGGCCATTACTTCTTCTACTTCTTCCAGTTCAACAGTGGGCTTTTCAACCAGGATTTCGGCATCAACCAGACCTTCTGCGATTTCTCTCAGGGCGATGACGGTGGGTTTGTCGTTATCTACGGGGACCATGGCATCCTTGCCCTCAATCTGGATTTGCCGGGCTCTCTTGGAGGAAACCATGACCAATTCAAAACGGTTGTCTACCTTGTCTAGGCAGTCTTCTACGGTAATTCGTGCCATTCCTATACCTTTAATGCAATTTTAGTCTGGGATCAGCTCACGTGATGCTTGTTTGCTGAAAATAGTATTGAAGTTGCAGTTATTGTTGCAAAGCCCTTTTTCAGATTAGCTTTACAGTTTGTAATTGAGTACTAATCGGTGTTTTCAACGCGCGATTTGAATCATTTTTTGTTTTATGTTCTCCGAGTGGCGGTTCAACTTTAGATGAACAGGCAAATTTAATACTCCCCGATACATCTTGGTTTCCTGTTGACTATTGTGCGACCCAATAATCCTGAGGGATATTAGCGGAAATCACGGACGAATGCACTCTTTAGTAGCATCAGCAAAACGTATCAAACGATCCTAGCGGCAGGAGCTACCCCAAACTAGTTCGGCCACCTGTTCCGCCCAGCGACACGGATGACCATAAGTCTTTTTCAGTCTGCCGTCGACAGACCTGAAGACAAGCCTTGGGGATTCTCCATCCATAGAGTTATCGTAGACATAGCCTCTGTCTACATTCGGAAGCAAAGCTCCCAGATTAGCGATAGAGCGTCCATGTCGGGTAATTATTTTTGAGATTGGCACGTCATGTCCTCCTTTGATGACTCGTTTAGCCACACGATTAGCATTGATCGCTGGACTATCCGTTCCCACGAAAAAGAGCCGCACAAAAAAACCGGATGCCAATGCACGTCGGACGAAGTCCACTTTGGATGCAGTCGAAAGAACGGTTTCGAAAGCGATTGATCTCCTGGCTTCCAAGCACGCCTCCCTCCTTCGCTCCGCTTCCTGCGCAGCCCGAAGCACAGACTGAGAGTCGTTCCATCCGCCAAACTCCTGCTCTGCTATCAGATCTGGGTTGACGTATTCACAATGTTCAAGCCAGTGATGGGCTAGCACACTTTCCGTCAGCGTTGTCTTGCCCGCCCCGTTAGGGCCAGCGATAACAACCAGAGCTGGGCGTTGGGTCTCGACTAGTTCGGGGTGAAACGTCAAGGTTATGATGACCGCCGCACATTTGCTTTCCCGGCCCAGAGGGACTGAGAGTCCTGGATGCATTGTTCCAAGTTTTCCTGAAGTGCCAAGCTACAGGCTTTCTCACGCTCCTTTACAACTCTTAAGAAATCGCGCATGAGAGCATCCAATTCATCGTCGGTAGGTTCGACCGTGGGGTCCAACAGGTTCACGCGGGGCACTTTAGGGATTATTTTGGGATCATCCGGGGCATCGTCTTGGGTTTGCGTTATCACTTATCATCTCCATGTTCAGAGGAGGCATATAGGTATCGTTACACACTGTCTGCTAAACAGCAAGAGTGAGCATTGTCCATCAGCAACTCCCATTTTGTGGACTAATGGCAGCCTTATGAAACACTTCAGTGGCAAATCTTTACCCCAGTTATCCGTGTCGTTCCGAGTGGTGGTGTTATAGCCAAATGACGGAGTGATTGCCTAGATTATTTCTGTCGAAAGAACGTTTTTGCAAGTCATTATTTGATTACCTATTAAACGATTCATTTTCTACCGTTTGAACGACGAATCTATGAATCAAACACAATCACTAGGGAAGACTATCAGTCAACAGATAAGCAGTGTTTGTCAGCTCAGGGGTAACTTTTCTAATCTACCTCCATTGGCAATGTCAGCATAGAGCGTTTTCCAATGAATAAAAGGTAACTTCTCAATAACCCGTGGCAATGGCCAATATTGGTACTATCCTTGATTAACTTGTGCTGAATGATTTCAGCGGCGACCATCCTCTGTAGCAGGTTACAAACTCGCCCTTCTACTGCT